>DALYGI010000023.1:12158-20498 GCA_031971595.1 Prochlorotrichaceae cyanobacterium CTOTU29312 | reverse complement strand
ACCCCTATTCCCTAACCCCTATTCCCTATTCCCTATTCCCTATTCCCTATTCCCTAACCCCTATTCCCTCTTAATCATTATGGGAAAACTCAACGAACAGATTGAAGCCTTAGCGGAACAACTGGGCGATCGTTTTTACCTGGATATTGGTAAATGGCACCTCTATTTAAAAGATGCAAAACTTGAGGGGGTGCTGGCGGAGCGCTTGTATGCCCTCATTGAAGAAAAGCGGGTGGACTTAAAAGCGATCGAAGCGGTTTTGCAAGACATCCGGGTGACGATCGGTGGCGGGCGAAATCAGATTTCACTGCTACACTTTTTGCCCGTGGGAACGGAGAAAGCAATGTTGGATGTCCTAGAAGAGATCCAAAATGACTGGTAATCCCTAACGATCGCAAGGGTGTACAGGGCTTGGGTGTGATACCCTGAGTACATCTTTTACGGTGAATCTGTGCGGCAACTGGAACGTCCGGCTCTCTCCCATTCCTACCCTGTCCCCCAACCTCAGCAGAAGGTTAAGACCTGGATCACGCAGTTTTGTTGGGGATGTGTCTATGTTTCTATGGCGATCGTTTCCGGTAGCTTAGGGCTGGCGGGAGCTTTTCTGCTGTCTAATCCCTTTGATCCAGAGCCCAGTGTCCAAACCAGCCCCATCGAAAGCTTTAGCCTGCGCCTCACCCAGGGTGTAATTCCCTATACCCTATCTCGCCCCGTTAACATTGTGGTCATGGGCATCGATCGGGTGGAAGGTACGGAGCCCGGATCCCCTGATAGTTTTTCTGGCCGCAGTGATACTCTCCTGGTGGTACGTTTTAATCCTGAAACCAATCAGGTCAATATTCTCTCGATTCCAAGGGATACACGGATCGAAATTCCTAACTATGGGTTTACCAAAATTAATCATGCCAACTGGTTTGGTGGCCCGAAGTTAGTGCAGTCTGTTATTACTCACAATTTTAATAATCTGGAACTCGATCGTTATTTGCGGATCGATACGGGTATGTTCCGAGAAGTGATTGATGCCATTGGTGGAGTGGAGGTGAATGTTCCGAAGGCGATGCAATATGATGATTATACGCAGAAATTACATATTGATTTACAACCCGGTTTACAGACTTTAAATGGGGATCAGGCAGAGCAATTTGCCCGGTTTCGCCACGATGAATATGGGGATATTGGCCGGGTACAGCGTCAGCAAATCCTTTTGAAAGCTCTGCGCCAAAAACTCAGTAATCCGGCGGTTATTACTAAGGTTCCTCAATTATTGGATTTGATGGAACGCTATGTGGATACTAATTTAAGTACAGAGGAATTATTCTCCCTGGTGGGGTTTGCTCTGAACCTGAATAGTGACCAAATGAGTTTAGTAATGTTGCCAGGGCGGGCCAGTGAACCCGGTGAATTTGGGGCGAGCTATTGGTTGCCGGATTTAGAAGCTCAAGATCAAATTTTAGTCGAACAATTTAATCAATTGCCCCTCATGGCCAATGCGGATATTCACTCTCGCAGTGATGTGGCCGATCGTCAGCCCCAAATTGCCATTCAAAACGCATCGGGGGCTCCCCTCCAAGCCCAACTCATGGCCGATTATCTGGTAAATCAGGGGTTCGGAGAGGTCTATGTGGTGGAAGATTGGCCCAGCACGGTTAGCCAAACCCGAATTATTGCCCAGCGCGGCGATCGAGCCTCTGCTGAGAGTTTAAAAGATCGCCTTAATTTAGGAGCAGTCGAATCCTCCTCCACCGGAGCGATCGAATCGGATATTACGATCCGTTTGGGTCAAGATAGTATTGAGTTTTTACAACAGCACCAGGACAATTCTCCTAACTAAAAATGCCCTCTAAAGGAGCGCACCTCGATGCGAAGATTTAATACTGCGATTTTCTATGATGTGGAAAATTTAACCCAAGGGAATAATTTCTCTAAGGATTTCATTCAGCATTTTTCCCTCCGCCCCATTTACCAAAAGATTAGTGATCTAGAATTGGTCGATCGTATTGCCCTCCAACGGGCCTATGCCAATTGGAGTGATCCCCGTTTAAGTATTCTCAAAACTGAAATTAATCAACTGGGAATTGATCCCATCCAAATCTTTGGTTTTACGCGCCATCCCATTAAAAATGCGGCGGATATTCAATTGGTGGTGGATGCCATGGATATTAGTTTTACCCGTCCCCATATTGATATTTATGTGGTGGTGTCGGGGGATGGTGGCTTTTCGGCACTGGCTAAAAAGTTACATGAATATGGGCGGCAGGTGGTGGGCTGTGCCTATGCCAGTGCAGCTAATGAAATCTTTAAATCCGTCTGTGATTATTTTATTGAATTAGATGCGCCGGGAGATTCCCCAGAGGCTCATAAACTTGTGGTTTATAACGATAAAGGGTTTGGGGTTGGCATTACCCATCCCCTGGTGGTGCGTTTGGCCAAAAGCATTGGCATTTTAGAAAATCAAAATTTGGAACAGGTGATTCACTACAGCCGAGACTTACTCTACTGGTTTTATAACGACCCCAGTTCTCGCCAGCAGTTAGAACATGAAGGGATTCATTTATCGGTAATCCGCGAAGCTTTTAAGTATGGTATTCCTGGTTTTAAACCGGAGCGCATTGGCTTTGGTCGCTTTGCGGAATTATTGCAATTTATCTGCACCGATCAGCCGTTTTGTATTGCGTTGCAGCCCCCCTCTAATCTGCTGTTATTGTCTCGAACCCATCTGCCTGAAACCGTAGAGGTGTTACCCGATCTTCAGGAAACCGATCTCCATTGTCTCGATCGTTATCAAAATTTACTGGCCAGTGGCAAGCCCCGCATTGTCATCAATTCTATTTTTAACGATCGTTTACTCTTTGCCCAAGTACTACACATCCTCTGGAGCGATCGGGAACAGCCTAAATCCTTAGAAACCTGGGTGCAGCGCTTATCTCAGCAATGGTCTCAATTTACGATCGAAGAGTGGACAAACTGCTGTCTAACGCTGTTGAATTGTGAGTTTTTAAAAGGAACCCCAGACGATCGAACCCTCAGCCACCAACAACTCTATTGGCAGGCAGAAGTTCCCGAACTGGATCTGGTTTTCCAAAAAATTCAAGATATTTCCCATCATAAACTGCAAACGATTTTAGCCAGTACCCTCAATCCTGAAGTTTTCGCCCAACTGTTTCCCTGGTAAGGAGTTAATAAAAAAGCAGGCTAGCTGCTAGAGCTAACCCGCCTAAAGGGAACGCGAGCCAAAGTATTAGTTTTGATTCTACTTCTGCTTCTACTTTTGCAACACGAGTTGCACATTAGCATTTTGGAGACCTGCCCGTTGGGCATCCTTCAGAGTCTTGTTCACGGCATACTTTTGGTTAATAGAGTTGATCAACTCCGTCTGGTTGTGCTTTTTAGCAACGCCCCAGAGGTCAGCAATCAGGTCAAAAGACCCATCTGCATTACGGCTCCAGCCGAGATCATACTCGCCCTCTAAAACAGCGACGAGATCGGCACGAACCTGTTGACCGTTATACCCGCGTACATTGGCGTTAGTTTGAACTTCCAAGCCCAAATCCCGCAAAGAAGACTTGAGGATTTCGGCATCGGAGACCTTAGTACGCAAAGTGCTGAAATGAGACATGAGAGTTTCCTCCAAAGGGATCAAAGTGAATCAAGTGAGTGGATTGACCTAACCGGTGAAACACCTGGCTGGGGTGAAGTGGCTCCTAGGGAACCTAGGCAACTGCTGGTAAAACCAGCCTTTCCTCCTGTTGGGAAGCAAGAGGGAAGCTTTAGAACTCCATCTGCATGTATTCAGCAGAGGCGGCAGCGGCAGGCCGTGCCCTTTGTCGTGCCCAATCCCGCAGGGCAGCTACCTGCTCACTCATGGTGCGGGACAGGGGGAGTGTGGACTTAATCGCGGCGATGATGTCCAACTGGGAAAACTCCCGCGCTTGGGCAAAGGCTTCGTACATGGCAGAGATCAAGGCTTGCTCAATTTCTGCCCCCGAAAAGCCTTCGGAAACTTTGGCTAATTGCTCCGTATCAAAGCGATCGAGGTCTCGATTGCGCTTGTGGATATGGATTTTGAAGATTTCACTGCGCTCGTCGATGGTGGGTAAATCCACAAAAAAGATTTCGTCAAATCGTCCTTTTCGTAGAAACTCACCGGGAAGGCGCTCAATGCGATTTGCCGTGGCCATGACGAATACAGGGGAGGTTTTTTCCTGCATCCAGGTCAAAAAGGAGCCAAAAATCCGGCTAGAGGTACCCCCATCGGAATCGGCGGAACCCGCTCCCCCCGCAAAGGCTTTATCCAATTCATCGATAAAGAGAATGGCAGGAGAAATAGACTCATCGGTTTTGAGGGCATTGCGGAGGTTTGCTTCCGATCGCCCCACCATGGATCCGTCATAAACGCGACCCATATCTAACCGCAGCAAGGGCAAGCCCCAGAGTTGGGAGGTGGTTTTAGCAATGAGGGACTTACCGCAACCGGGAACCCCAAGGATTAGCATCCCCTTGGGCTGGGGTAAGCCATATTCCCTGGCGCTCTCGGAGAAAGCGTTACTGCGTTGACGCAACCAGCGCTTGAGTTCGTCTAAACCGCCCACCGCATCAAGAGTGGTGAGTTCCTCCATGTAGTCTAGAATGCCATTGCGACGGATCAGTTGTTTCTTCTCCGACAGCACCACATCTAGCTCTTTTTCCGTGAGACGACCTCGCATCACTTGGGCTTTGCGGTAAACCTTTTGGGCTTCGTCTAGGGTGAGTCCTAGGGCCGCCTTCACCAGTTTTTCCTTGGTGTCAGCGCTGAGACGATGGCTTTTTTGGTATACGACCTGCTTCTCCAACACCTCCGTGAGTTCGGTCATGGAAGGGAGGGCAAAATCTAACACCACCACTTCCGTACCCAATTCCTGGGGAACCCGCTGAACCGGCGAAACGAGGATAATGGTTTTGCGCTGTTGCTGTACTTTGAACGTAGCGATCGCATCCCGGAGCCAACGGGTGACGGCTGGCGCATCTAAAAAGGGATGCAGATCTTTGAAGATGTAGACCCCCTCTTCCCGATGTCTCACCACCCACTCAATGGCGGCTTCAGGGGAAACCGTGGAGTGATTGGCAGCGGAGCGGGTTTCATCCACCTCCACAAAACCACTGGTCACCGTCCAAGTAAAAACCCTGCGTTGGGTTGTCTCCTTCTGAACAAGGCGATAAACCTCTTGCTCAGCCCGATCTTCTTCGTGGGTGATCACGTAGATAATGGGGTATTCAGCTTGAATAAGAACGCTGAGTTCTTCCCGCATAATGTTGACCAGAGCTAAGGATGGACAGGGGACGTAAGTAGACGTAAGTAACAGAGACCTAATTAACAGGGAACCAGTTGATCGGTTTCGGGGGATGCAGGGATCCGTTCCTCTCCGTAAATTTGACTTAGGGACAAATCTTCGTCGGAGAGAATACTAGGGGAATGACCGACCTGCGTAAGTTGACCATCGCGCACCAGCATGGAGCTAGCACAGACGGGGCAGGCGTAAATTTGATGGGTAAGACCGTGACGCTCTACACGATCGACGGTTTCCGAGTGATTGAGATAGAAGGCGATCGCCCGCTGAGCCAGAGCGGTCATAGTATCTGACTCAACGGCAGCCCGTATTTTAAGCTGGCGATGCAAATCCGGTGAAAGATAGAGCGTAACCTTCTGCTTGTCTTGCATGGAACTTTACTAATGGATTACCCAGGTGTGTCGGGCATGTATCGTACCATAACGGTGGATCTTTGGGCTGTCAAGAAGGCTTGCGGCTTTAACGGCGTTTTTGAAACAAAACTTCATATCTTTGATTTCTTGCGGGGTTTCTTGCGGGATGAGAATTTCGAGATGAGAATTGCTGGATTCTCTGAATTCCTGGATTCCTGGGGTGCGGTTGCCATCCGTGCCGCAGACGTTTAGACTCAGGAACAGATCAATACCATGACTCTTTCTCGCTCACTTTCCTCACTACCTTTCCTTACTGGCGACCCTTGCTGTTATGACTCTCCGCGATCGTTATGAAGCCGTGATTGGCTTAGAAACCCACTGTCAATTAAACACAGCCACAAAGATTTTTTGTCAGTGTTCGACTCACTTTGATAGCCCTCCCAATACGAATATTTGTCCGGTTTGTACGGGGATGCCAGGGGTGTTGCCGGTCTTAAATGCGACGGTGTTGGAGTATGCAGTGAAGGCGGGGTTAGCCCTCAATGGGACGATCGCTCCCTATAGTAAATTCGATCGAAAGCAGTATTTTTATCCTGATTTACCGAAGAATTACCAAATTTCTCAATATGATTTGCCCATTGTGGAACACGGCTCCATTGAGATTGAATTGACGGACGAGAAAGGTAAGCCCCTCTTAGATGAAGGGGGCCATGCCCTAACCAAAACCATTGGCATTACCCGGATGCACATGGAGGAAGATGCGGGCAAACTGGTTCACGCCGGGAGCGATCGTCTGGCGGGATCGACCCATTCCAAGGCGGACTACAATCGGGCCGGGGTTCCCCTGGTAGAAATTGTTTCCGAGCCGGATCTCCGAACGGGCCGGGAAGCGGCGGAATATGCCCAGGAATTGCGGCGGATCATGCGCTACCTGGGGGTGAGTGATGGCAATATGCAGGAAGGTTCCCTGCGCTGTGATGTGAATATTTCCGTGCGGCCCATCGGTCAGGCGGAATTTGGCACGAAGGTGGAAATTAAAAACATGAACTCCTTTAATGCCATTCAGCGGGCCATTGAGTATGAAATCGATCGTCAAATCGCAGCGATCGAAGCGGGGGAGACGATCGTTCAGGAAACCCGCCTTTGGGAAGAAGGAGCCCAACGCACCCGCACCATGCGAATCAAGGAAGGCTCCAGTGATTACCGTTATTTCCCAGAGCCGGATCTCACCCCCTTAGAAGTGTCTGGAGAGCAGTTAACCCTGTGGCGATCCCAGTTGCCGGAATTGCCCGCCCAAAAACGCCATCGTTACGAGTCCGAACTGGGGTTATCCCCCTACGATGCGCGGGTGCTCACGGACGATCGGGCGGCGGCGGAATATTTTGAAGCCACCCTTAGCGCCGGAGCCGATGCCAAGCAAGCGGCCAACTGGGTGATGGGGGATATTGCGGCCTATTTCAACGCCAACCGCGAGGTGACCTACCAAACCCTACCCCTGAGACCGGAGGGCTTAGCGGAATTGATTGGCCTCATTGAGCGGGGCACGATCAGCGGCAAAATTGCCAAGGATCTGCTGCCCGAACTGTTAGCTGCGGGGGGCTCTCCTCAAGCGCTAGTGGAAGCCAAAGGGCTGACGCAGATTTCCGATCCGGCCCAACTCAACGCCATTATTGACGAACTGTTGAGCGCCCATCCCGAAGAATTGACCCAATACCGCAGTGGCAAAACCAAGCTTCAGGGCTTCTTTGTGGGGCAGTTAATGAAGAAAACCGGAGGCCGGGCAGATCCCAAGCTGGCCAATCAGTTGCTCGTGCAAAAGTTAAACGGTTAGCGACGGGTAACGGGGTAGAGGCAGGGGCGATCGTCCTCTATCCTTCAGTATCAAAGTCAAGGGGAAGCCAGAGTGCGGAGGGCTCAAGAACCCTCTCGCTACACCCCATTAAAACCAGCAGGAATTTAGCTATGAGTGTTATTGTCCCTGACCAGATCCTGACTGTGACCCGCATGACTGAAACTGAGATGCGCCAGGAAATTGCGGTCATGCTCTTTCAGAGGGAAAAGCTGACCCTGGCTCAAGCCAGTCGCTTTGCCGGAATGCATCGTGTTGCGTTTCAGCACTTACTGGCTAGTCGCCGTATTCCAGTCCACTACGATGTAGAAGACTTTGATGAGGATATTCAAACCCTACGAGGGATGGGAAGATTGTGATTATTGTCAGTGATACCTCAGCTATCAATAACCTCGCTGCGATCAATCACCTTTCCCTACTTTATGAATTCTATGGATCAGTTCTGATCCCTGAAGCGGTTTATCGAGAACTGACCGACCCAGACTTTCCTGTTGCAGGAGCACATGAAGTCCAAACCCTTGATTGGATTCAAACCCGTATGGTTTCCGATCGTTCTCTGGTTGAAGCCTTGAGCAATGAGCTTGATATTGGAGAAGCAGAAGCGATCGCTCTTGCAGTGGAAACCCAAGCAAAACAAGTGTTAATTGATGAACGTCGAGGTCGGTTAGTTGCAAAGCGGTTAGACCTCAACTGTATCGGTATTTTAGGAATTTTGGTGGAAGCAAAATACAAAGGTCTGATTCCTGAGGTCAAACCCCTATTGAATAGGTTGATGAATGAGGTGGGATTTTGGGTTTCAGAACCTTTGTATCAA
>DALYGI010000023.1:0-12058 GCA_031971595.1 Prochlorotrichaceae cyanobacterium CTOTU29312 | reverse complement strand
AAGTGCATTGGTCGGGCCAGAGGGGAGGAATAATTCCTATCCCGCAACTTTCCCGGAGCAGCGATCGTCGTCAGGGATTGAAGTCTGAAGCAGAACTCTGGTTTATTGAGTTAGATAGGTTGTACTCAAGTACTGAAGGCGGATTCACGCCGAACTATAGATAGATCGATTAGATAGCTCGCTACGGTTAGGTATTTACAATCAAACTTTTAATCCTTGGAGGTATTTATGTTGGCAAAAAAAACAGTTTGGCAAGCCTTGGGCTTCACCTGTGTCTGGGGTCTGGTGGGTACTCTGTCCGGTAGCCTTAACCCTTCCGTCGCCCAGGATCCCGCTGCCGTGGTTCCCACCCTAGCCTTAACCGTTTCTACGGATCTGGCCACCAATACCCATCGGGTGGATGGCGTGGCCAATGGACAAACCGGAGGCACTTTTTCTTTGACCTCTCTCTCTCAGTACGACGATCAGGGGAATCTGTGTTCTGGCTACAGTTACGATCGTCTGCCCAATCACATTTTAGAACTGTCTCAACCGGTGCAGGAGTTAAGTATTCAAGTCAAAAGTAATGGACACGACACAACCCTAGTGGTTCGGGGTGAGCAGAGCTTAGATTGCGGGGATGATCTGAGTGAAGTTAATCAGGATGCAGCCCTTCAACGCCAAAATTGGGAGAAGGGTGTCTATGAAATTTGGGTCGGATCCAGTGAGCCGGGTAGCAATTATTCTTATGAGCTAGAAGTTGCTGGAACTTTCTAACTCGGAACTCGGAATTTGGAACTGGGAATTTGGAATTTGGAACTGGGAACTCGCAACTCAGAACTCAGAACTCACAACTCATAACTCACAACTTGGAACCTATTCAGAAACCGCTGGAGCTTGGGGGGCTTGGGTTTGGGTCTCCAATTCCTTTAACAATTGCTCTAATTCTTTCTGGGTTTGGCCATAGGTTTGCCAATCTCCTTGGCGGAGGGCGGCTTGCCCTTTTTCGTAGGTGTCTAGGGTTTTGTTGACTAATTCCCGAACCGTTGGAGATAAAGGCGGTTGTGCAGGATCAGGGGTAAACGTAGGGGGCAGGTTTCCAGATCCAGATAAATTTCCTGCTCCTCCCTGAGATCCTTGAGATCCAGTGCTAGGATTTGCACCTGTGGGTATAGCTCCAAAGATAGTGGTTAGGGCCTGATCCAACGTCGGCTCCATCACCACCTGATCCCCATAGGCCACCACGACCCGCCTTAGTTCCGGTAATTCCCCTTGCTCCGCCCGCAGGTAAATGGGCTCTACATAGAGCAGAGCTTGCTGAATGGGAATCACTAAAAGATGTCCCCGAATGACCCGTGATCCCTGTTGGCTCCAGAGGGTTAGCTGCTGGGAAATCTCTGGGGTTTGATCGACCCGCGCTTCAATTTGGCTGGGGCCATAAACTAATTCCTGTTTGGGAAATTCATAGAGGAGCAAATTGCCATAGTGACTACCATCGGAGCGGGCGGCCATCCAGGCGATCATGTTGTCTTTGTTGACCGGGGTAAAGGGGAAAATTAAGACCATTTCCGGTTTGGCTTCCCCTGGTAATTGCATGATCAAATAGTAGGGATCACTGACGATCGTTTGGTTTACTTCTGAGATTTCCGTGGGAAAACTCCAGAGATCTTCCTGGTTATAAAACACCTCCGGGTTATCCATGTGGTAGGACAGGTACAGCAGGGATTGAATCTTAAAGAGATCCTGGGGATAGCGCAAATGAATGTTTAATTCCGGGGGAAGTTCGGAGATGGGAGTAAATAGGCTCGGAAAGGCTTTACGGTAGGTTTCCAATACGGGATCGGTGATTCCTTCCGGGTTACCGTCCATACCATTATCCATACTGTAAAAAGTCACTGTGCCATCGTAGGCATCCACCACCACCTTAACGGAGTTGCGAATATAGTTAATGCGGTTATTCAGCAGCCACGGGGAATTCCGCCCCTGAAGTACTTTATCCGCTCCATTCATGAAGGCAATGGGCTGGGCATAGGGATAACGATCGCTGACGGTATAGGCATCTAAAATCCACTGAAGATGACCGTTGGCTAACACTAAATAAGGATCTTCATCAAAGTAAAGAAAAGGGGCAATATGCTCTACCCGCTGCTGAATTTGGCGATAGTAATGGATCCGAGATTCGGGGGTAAAATATTGGGAAATAAAGATTTTTAAGCTGCCAATTTCCATGGCATAGGCGAGTCGGTGCCAGAGGGTAGGCATGGGGACACCGCCCTGGCCGCTGTAGCGTACAGAGGCATTATCATTGCCTAGGGGATAGTCAAATTCATCGGTGCTGGTGCCAGTAAAAATGTAATTTCCCGTGAGTTCGCCGTAGTAGATACTGGGCTGCTCGACGGGCAACTGGGGCGGGCTGACGGGGGGCAAATCTTTAATTAAAAAAGCGGGCAGTCCATCGGGGTTGACCTGATCCACCGGACTCATGACTAAGCCATAACCGTGGGTATATTTCAGCCGTTGGTTAACCCAGGTTTGGGAGGGGAGGCGGCTAGAGTCCATCTCGCGGGCGGACAGCATCACCTGTTGGTAATTGTCCTGGCGATCGCTGGGGGGATCGGCGGGAAGGGGATACCGATCGATGTCTACCCCCTGAAAACGGTAATACAACCGGAGTTCCTGTAACTGGCGGTAGGTACTGAGGATGGGATCATCGTTCCAGAGGCGAATATTATGCAGGGTCGCCTGATTGTCCTGGAGGTCAGCGATCGTCAGGTCATTTTGCACATCATAGGCCTGCCGTTGTACCCCATCCAACTGGTAAGCCCTGCGGGTCAGGTCTAAATTATGGGCAATATAGGGGGCTTCCTTGCTCAGTTCATTGGGCTCCACCACCACCTGCTGCTGAAGGTTGGGGTAAATCACCATAATCAACATCAGGGCAAGACCATAAACAGCGGTGCTGAAGACAGGCAAAATTAAATCCTGTCGCCACACCCCTAGGACATAGATCCCCCCTAAAAACAGGGTCAAAACCGCCATGATGCCATAGGCTTGCAGCCGCGCATTCACATCCGTATAGCCTGCCCCAAAGACCACTCCCGTGGGGGAATAGAGAATGTCGTACCGCTGGAGCCAAAAGCCGATGGTCATCAACAGGGTCAAAATGGCTAACAGAATTCCCAGATGGACTTTGGCCGCATCGCTTAAAAAACTACGCCAACCCCGATTCAAATCGATCGCCCCTTTGATGGCATAGAGCAAAATCACAATGAAGAGGGAGCCCCCCAGTAACGAAAGGGCAGTATTGTGCAACACCTGGTAAAAGGGCAATTGGAAAAAGTAAAACCCCAAATCCCGGTTAAAAATCGGATCCGTTTCTCCAAAGGGGGTTTGGTACACGTATCTCAGCACCTTTTCCCATTGCACCGCCGAGGAAGTGGCCGCACTGACGGACAGGAACACCACTAACACGGCCCCAATCCAGGGAGAAATTTGGGCGGAGGAGAGTTCTACCCGGCTTCGTCCCAGTCTGACCACCCCCAACTCATCGGTGACGGTGCTGGCAATTTTATAGTTGAGCCCTAGCACAAAACCGTGGATCAGAAAACTGCCCAGACCGAGGGCAATGGGCCAGAGCATCTGGGTTTGAAAAATGGGGGAAAAGCCCACCGCTGCAAACCACCAACTTTCCGTGAGCAAGTGGATGAGGGTGCCAGAACTAATGATCAGCAGCGCGATCGTGATACTGAGGGCAATGTAAAAGCTCTGGCGTTTCATAGGCGGTTAGGGAAACTCCACGATTTTAGGTTTGATCTTTAGGTTTGATCGGGATTTTATTCGGATTTTATTTTAGGCACAAAGGTTAGGCACCAAGGTTAAGCATAGAGTTTCTTCACCCGACCCGTGAGGGTTTGTCCCAACCAAGCCGTATTTCTGGATTTAGATTTGAGGGTGCTGGCTTCCACTACCCAGGTTTGCTCTGGGTCAAAGAGGGTTAACTCCACCGGCTCCCCAGGAGTCAGGGGCGGCAACGATCGCTGGAGACACTGGAGGGGAGCAAGGCTGAGTTTTTGCCAAAGCTGGGCCGGAGTCCAGCGCCCAGAGGTAACTAGATGCTGCCAGAGCAGAGGCACAGCCAATTCTAAACCGATGGCTCCAGGGGGAGATTCCCCAAAGCCCACCTGCTTTTCTTCGTAGGTATAGGGGGTATGATCCACGGCGATCCCATCGATCGTCCCTTGCTCTAATCCTCCAATCAGAGCCTCTTGATCCGCCGGGTTGCCCAGGGGCGGGTTGAGGTTGAGGGCAGGCAGATAGGTGACCAGATCCGTGGTGTTGCAGAGCAAATGGAGCCAAGTGGTACTGGCGGTGACCGGCAAACCCTGCTGCCGAGCTTGGCGAATCAGGTCTACGCCGCGAGCGGTGGAAATTCGCATCAGATGGACGGGGGTACCCGTAGCCGCCACACATTCCAAAATCCCCGTTAGGGCCAGGGTTTCACTGAGGGGGGAGAGGGGGGGCAGACCCATTTGTAGGGCCAGGTGACCTTCCCGCGCTTTGCCGGAGCCTGGAAAATTACGGTGGGCCGGCCAGAGGGCAATGGGCTTGTTAAATTGCTTCAGGTACTCCAACGATCGCTGCAGCAGGATCCAATCTTGAATGGGGGCATTATCCGTAAAACCCGCACAACCCGCCGCCACCAACTCCGCAAACTCCGTCATCCGCTGGCCTTGGCAATGCTGGCTGAGGGCCGCCCAACAGTGGAGTTGAACCGATCGCTCCGGGGTTGATTGCTGAAGTTGGGAAACGATCGCCGGTTGATCCAGGGGAGGAGAAGTATTCGGTAAAAGATGAACCTGGGAAAATCCCCCCGCCTGGGCCGCCTGAGCCAAAGAAAACAGAGTTTCCCGCTCTTCAAAACCCGGCTCCCCAGAATGACTATACAAATCCACAAAAGCCGGGCCTAAAAACCAACCCTGGGCATCGTAAATGAGAGTATCACTGGGAATATCCTCCAACTGCGGGGAGATTTGCTCCAAGTACCAAGAGACTCCGGTGGGGTTAGGGGCTAGGGGCAAGGGACTCGATCGCTCCCCACTCCCCCACTCTCCACTCTCCACTCGCCACTCTTCCCCCTTGGGTACCTGTTGCAGCAACACATCCACCACCCGTGGCGAAACCGATCCCCCACTAAAATCCAGTAGCGTGACTTGCTGTAAAAGCTCCCACTTCATTCAAGGTAACCCATTACATTTAAACATTTAACCTCAAATTCAACCTCAAATTTAACCTCAACATTCAACCGGTTATAAAGCCCCCGCTGCGGTTTGATCGAACACACTGCCACTCCCCAAATGGGTGGTAATATTCATGGCTTGTAATACGGGTTTACTATTAGGTTTGCGGGAGTAATCCACCACCGTAACCGCACAATTCCCCTGTTTAATCGCCCAAATATCCTTGGGAGCCAGCCCCAGTACAGAGCAGAGAATCACCTTATTGACCGCATCATGGGCAACTACAACCCCCGTACTGCCAGAGGGCGCATTGGAAACGATCGCTTCCCAGGCGGCCACAGAGCGATCCCACACCTGTTGCAGATTTTCCCCCTCAGGCATTTGCACCGTTTCCGGGTGAGCTTTCCAGGCAGCGAGGAGATCGCCGTATTCCGCCTTAATTTCCGACTCTAACTTACCTTCCCACAGCCCGTGGCCAATTTCTAACAAACCGGGATCGTCCTGTAGTGCGAGATCGGGATGATGGGTCAGAATCACCTGCGCCGTTTGCTTAGGACGCAGGAGAGGACTGGTAATCGCAAAATCCAACTTCACATCCTTCAGAAATTCCGCCACCTTCTCCGCCTGAGCCCGACCATTTTTATTGAGCGGCACATCAATTTTGCCTTGAAACCGTTGTTCCCGGTTCCACTGGGTTTCCCCATGACGCACCAGCAAGAGCCGTACCCCAGACCGATCGGCCCGATCGGGTAGCTTTTCCCCTACGGGAGCCGTTAAGTTCAGGGATTCCATTTGCACCCCATCCCCCAACTGTCCCGCAAAATTCAGCACAGAAATACCACAGTTCGACTGGCGAATCACCGTGTAGTACCGGGGAGAAATGCCCAGCGCCACACTCACCAACGCCCGGAGAATGCCATTGTGCGCCACCACTAAGAGGGTCTGTCCCTGATGTTGAGCCAGGGCTTCCGTCCAAAACCGAGTAGCCTGATCATATAAATCCGTAACGGGGTGAATGCGTCGCGTGGTCTCCCCCTCCGGCACATCCATAAAAAACGTTTCAGGATGCTCCTGCCACAGGTGGTAAGCCTCCGCGTACTGGGTTTTCACCTCCTGACGGCTGAGCCCCTCCCACAGGGGCAAATCAATCTCCACCAGGTTAGGGTTAGACTCCAAAGGAGCAGCGGGTTCTGGAAAACAGGAAGCGATCGTTTCAGCGGTGAGGCGGGCCCGTTGCAGAGGACTGGTATAGATTGCATCAAAGCGGACTCCCTTGAGGGTTTCTCCCACCAGACGGGCCATCTGGAGCCCCTCAGCCGTTAAGGAGGACTGATCCGAACGTCCCTGAATACGACCTTGAGCATTGTAGGTACTTTGTCCGTGGCGAACCAAAATAACGCGAGTAACCAGGGTTCTATCCTCCAAAACTGCCCGAAAAACACCGCAGAGATTCTAACATGGGATGGCTACGCCGTCTCAGAACGCTGAGCAAAGTCAGCAGATCTTGCACTCATTCGATCGCTGAAAGGTTTACACTTTATAGAGTAAGAGGCAAACTTTGGAAATCTCGCAAAATCCATTTAGGACTGTATGGATCATCTTGTCAGTCAGTATCTTGAAACTCTCCGCATACGCCTACTCGACCTAAGCGGTCGTAATCGCCTTCTAAACTTCAACTTCTCGGAACGTTCCCGTACCCAGGTTAGGTTGGTAGATAAATTACCTAATCAAATTTTTAGGAAGCTAGAAGAAGGCATCACGATTGCATCCCTGCCAAAACATTCAGAACATCCGGCAGATGAAGACGATGATACCTTTCACCTCAGGCTTGAAACCCTGCGAGACGCAGATGAGCAATACATAGCTGCGGTTGCATCCCTTGACGAAACCGATCGTGACTCAGAAGAGTTTCAACGAATTGAGCGAGAACTGCGGGATAAAGTGCGAAACGAACTGGGAATGACTCCTCGAATCAATGCAAAGCATCTGAGCAAGACAGACTACGCCAAAACGATCGGTATCAATCCAGACTATGATTTGCCAACTTTGCAGCCTAAAGATCTTAGCCAGTCAGATCCTCAGAATTATCAAAACAATAAGCAGAATAGTAGTCTGCAAACCTTACTTTATCCTGAAGAATTAGAGCGAAAATTAGCGGGCTTACGAGAAGGCGCACGCAAATCACTTCAAGAAATTGGAATCAATACCCTCTATCTAGCATTTGGAATGTTGGAGTGGTATGAGTCCGACCAATCTGACAAACGACTCTTGTCCCCCCTGTTACTTTATCCCGTCACTTTAGAGCGGCAACTTCGTGGTGGACAGTACTACTATATGGTCAAATCTCTTAGTGAAGAGCCAGAGGAGAACTTTAGTTTAAGAGAGCGTCTACGCCGAGACTTTGGGATCGTATTACCCAGTTTGGATAGCGAAGCAGCTAACAGCCCTGAAGTTTACTCTCAAAAGGTTAATGATATTATCTGCGATCGTACCCGATGGAAAGTACGGCGTTTTGTAACCTTAAGCTTATTTTCATTTGGGGGAATTGCCCTATTTCAAGATTTAAACCCGGAACGGTGGTCAAATCAAGAATCTATCCTCAGACACCCCTTAATATCATCCATCCTGTGTGGTCAAGAAGAGTTTAGTCAAGATACGATCGCCCCTGATTATGAAGTAGATCAACCCAACATAGCAAATAAAGTTCCCTTGCTAATTACAGATACTGATTCATCCCAATTTTCAGCTATTGCTGATGCAATGGATGGCAAGGACTTAGTGATCGAAGGCCCTCCAGGGACAGGTAAAAGTCAAACCATTACAAATTTAATTGCTACTGCCCTAGCGAAGGGTAAAAAAGTGCTATTTATAGCTGAGAAAAAAGCTGCTCTTGAGGTTGTATATAACAGATTAGCCGATGCAGGGCTAGAGAATTATTGTCTAGAGGTACACTCAAAGGGTACTTCTAAACAGTCTTTTTATGAACGACTGAAACAACGAGTAGAACAAGATTCACCAATAGATATATCGCAAGCATTGGAAGATCAGGTTAAAGAGTGCAGTCAATTGAAGCAGTTACTATCTTGTTATGTACTACTTTTAAATCAGCCTTTTGGCAGGATAGGAAAGACTATTCAGGAGTTGCTCTGGTGCTTTCAACGGGCAAATACTTTAGTCGCTGAAATTCCATTACCCTCTACATTATCAAGTCTTCGAGATGATCAGACAATTTCTATGACTGCTGCTGATTTTCAGCGCAAATGTCAACATCTCAAAGAGTTTCGCCAACAGCATCAGGAACTGATCCAGAAGCACAGTAAGATCGAAAACCATCCTTGGTTTGGACTGACTGTCTATGATTTATCCCCCATTGATCAGGAGGATTTATTAGGCAGTGCGAAGGCGTGGTTAACGGATCTGAAAAAGCTTCAGTCTTTTAATGGTAATCAAAATGTTACCTTAGCAAACTTAAATCAGTTACAAAAGCAGCTAGCAAAATGTCCTACGGTCAATCCGTTAGTTGAAACAGCATTATTGCCTGTATTAAGAACTACTGAAGCGCAAAATTCTATTATTAGGCTCATAAAGCAGTTAAAGGAATATAAAGAAAGCAAGAAATTCTTACGGCAATACTTTCAAAATCAAATAGTTTTCTTGCCTGATTTAGATCACTTAAGGGCTTTATTTGTACAACTTCAAACGATTGAAATAAATAGAGGTCAAGAGTATTCAATCTCTAACCTCAAAGATCTAAGTGAGCAAACAGCAGAAATCAGTAAAAAGCTTGAAGAATATAAGCCGATCGTCACCCAGGTTGTAAGTCTCTTTGACCTAGATTATCCTCCTTCTCTAACTACCATTGAAACTATCTCGATCGTAGTTAAATTTCTATCTGAACAAACAGTTGAAACCTTAACAAGAAGGACACCTGAACTCTGTGATCTCTCTAACCACAGAATTCTTATTCAAGGACAAGAAGCTTGCAAAAAATTACAAAAATTAAGAAATGAGCTAAGTTGTAACTACTATATCGATCGTTGTGAAGATTCACAACAAATGTCTTTCTATGCTAATAAGCTCCGACGTGCTAATGTTCTCACATATTGGTTTGACCCTGAATATAGTAAAGCCAAAAAACTGTGGATAAAAATCCAAAAGGAAGCAACTAGTTTATCAGATTTTGAAATTGCTAATCTATTTGATAGAATTGCCTACTTTCAAAGAGAGTCGAACTCTTTCTTAATGGATTCCAAACTACGTCAAGTTTGTGGTCAGTATTTTAGAGACCTAGAGACTGATTTTAATGCCTTACTTTCTGTTAGTTCTTTTGCTGCTCATGCTTCTCAACGCTTAGCCTCCTGCCCTCAAGGGCAGTATCTTACTCGTTTCTTAATTGAAGCTGACATAACGAAATTAGAAAGAGTCCGTGACCTCGAAAATAATCAAAAGTTCCAGTCTCTAATAACTTTTGTTAATTTTCTCAAATCAGAGCAGAGATATGATGAACAAAAAAATTGGGAGGAGCTAGCATCCTATTATAGTAAAACATCATCAGTATCTATCCAGATATATGAGGAGTTGACGAGTTTTGGCTTACATCCACTTATGCCTATATCTGCGATTTCAAACCTCATTAAAGGCATTGAAAATCTTAATTTTCAAAAACAAAAAATTGCCACATCTGAAGCAATTAATAGACTTGGCTGTTTTTACCAGGAGGAAAGAACGGATATTGAACGATTAGAGGCAACTGTCAATTTTTCACAATCAGTCATCCAATCTCAATTAACTCAATCTATTCAAGATAAAATATTGACTGTAGACGCAGCCCGTGTAGTACAAAACATACAAACGATTTCAGACAATTTATCCAGTTCTCTTGATAAAGAGAAGCAACATCAAAAAGCATTTTTTGAACAAGGAAAACCCGACACTCAAGCAATGTTTGAAAGCCAAGATGTGACTCGTCTTAGGCTTGAGAAAATTATTGAGCGTATCGATCGTGCAGTGACAGCCAGCGATGATTTACCGGTATGGGTTAACTACCATCGAGCCTATCAACAGGTTGCCAATGATGGTATGCAGTCTCTCGTGAGAGCATTTGAGAATGAAAACTTAGCCCTAGACAATCTAGAAGATGTATATCAGACCGTCTTTTATCGATCGATTCTAAGACTTGCCTATCAACAGTACCCTGAACTGAATCAGCTTTCTGGCATTAGCCAAGCTCAGGCTCGTGAGCAGTTTCAACAAGCGGATAAAAAGTTATTGAGCTTGTATCAGAAACAATTGGTAGCACAACTCGCACAAACTCCTATCGAACCAGGAAACAGTCGTGGACTTAAATCAACGTGGACAAACCTAGCCTTAATTCGGAATGAAGTTAACAAGCAGAAAAAGCACATCTCTCAGCGCGATCTATTTCAACGAGCGAGTGTTGCACTTCAGCAGTTAAAACCATGCTGGATGATGTCCCCTGCTAGTGTTGCTCAGTTTATTCCTCCTGGTGCTATTACCTTTGATATAGTAATCATTGATGAAGCATCCCAGATGCGTCCTGAGGAAGCTTTAGGTTCGATTGCAAGGGCAAGGCAGTTAGTAGTCGTGGGTGACCCTAAACAGTTACCACCTACTGATTTCTTTAAGGCTCGTTTTGACCAGGATGTTGAGGAAGATTCGGGAGAGGAGGCGGATATTCTAGATGACGAGTCAATCCTGGATATGTCGCTTAAAGTATTTTATCCTGCCCGCCGTTTGAAGTGGCATTATCGCTCACGCCACGAAAGCTTGATTGCCTTCTCTAACCAACATTTTTACGACAATAGCCTTACGATTTTCCCCTCACCTAATAATCAATTTGCCGTTGATTATGAATATATTGAAACAGGGGCTTATCGTTCTGGAGCTAATGTACCTGAGGCAATGTATGTTGCAGAAGCAGCAGCAAACTTCATGAGGCAATATCATAACCTCTCCCTGGGAATTGTTACTCTCAACCAAAAGCAGCAGGAATTATTGCTTGATGAGATGGATCGGCTTTTTGCCTTTCACCCGGAGCTTGAACAGTATCGTGCAGCACGAGAAAATACATTAGAACCATTCTTTGTCAAAAATTTAGAAAATGTGCAGGGAGATGAACGAGATGTTATCTTTATTTCGACAGTCTATGGGCCAGAACGACCTGGAATGCCTGTCATGCAAAGATTCGGCCCAATCAATTCCCGTAATGGTCATCGCCGTTTAAATGTTTTATTCACTCGTGCAAAAGAACGGGTAGTCATCTTCTCTTCGATGAAATCTAGTGATATTCGCCCAAGCCCAACTTCTAACCGTGGTGTGCAGGTACTTAAAGAGTATTTAGAATACGCTCAAGCTCAACGGTTACAAATAGCAGTTACCACTGGCAGGGAACCAGATAGTGACTTTGAGATTTTTGTTGCTGAGCGACTACGCCAACATGGATATGAAGTTGTACCCCAAGTCGGGGTTTCTGGATATTTTATTGATTTAGCTGTTATTGACCCTCAACGACCAGGTACTTACCTACTTGGAATTGAGTGTGACGGAGCTACCTATCATTCCTCTAAAGCAGCACGCGATCGTGATCGCCTCCGTCAAGAAATTTTAGAACGTTTAGGTTGGAAACTATATCGGATCTGGTCTACTGACTGGTTCCGCAACTCCACTACTGAAACTCAAAAATTAATTACTTACATCCAAAAATTATGCCTCAAGTAAGCTCTGTGCGTAAGGAAGGATCTCAAAGTCTGTTTTTTAGGACAAGTATCGATCGTTCTCATTTCATAAACAAAAACGATCGCTTTTCTTTGCAAAGGTTCCAG
>DALYGI010000022.1:8270-21386 GCA_031971595.1 Prochlorotrichaceae cyanobacterium CTOTU29312 | reverse complement strand
TCCCACAACTCCGGCGGCAAGGTTTCCAACTCCAGACCGGCTAGATCCAGTTCTGTCCAGCCTTCGGCTTGGGCTTGGGCGATTTTTTCTTGGGCGGCTGCGTAGGACATTTTTTAATTGAGAATTATGAATTAATAATTAATAATAGGAGAGAATGTTCGGTTAGGAGCGATCGTTCTTGATTGAGGGAGTACGATCGTCTCGCCGTAGGATAGATTGACAGGGTAAGGCTCCCTGATCCCCCACCCTTGTTTTCACGAAAGTGGGATGCTCCCGAGTGTACTCATTTTTTAAATTTCCTGAAAATGAAGTAAAAAGTGTTCATATATGATACAAAACCTTTGTTAGTCTGACTTTTGAAAGCCTTACGATATAAAGGTTCTAGGGGGACACAAGACGACCTTCAGAAGTCTTAACACTCTACTCTAACTTCAGGAGAGCCAAAATTGAATCCTTGTGGAAGGGGCGGTGGTCGATGCCGATTTCAAACCCCTCAGATGAAGCTGTTATTGCGGAGTGATTATGACTGTTAAAGAATTGTTATTGTCTGAAATTGAAGCAAGTCCTGATGAAATGCTAGCGGAAACCCTGAACTTTTTGCGTTTCCTTAAATTCCAACAAGCGCAACAAGAAGCAAACGTTATGTCTTCATCAAAATCAAAAAAGCTGGCTGACTATTCAGGCATTCTCAAAGATTCTCCTAATTTCAATGGCGATCCTGTTGAAATACAACGGGAGATGCGAAATGAGTGGAGCTAAGTTTTTACTAGATACAAACCTTGTAATTGGTCTTGTCAAAGCATATCCAGCAGTCGTTAGTATGGCTCAGGTTAAATCCATTAGTCTTGATGAATGCGCCTATAGTTTCATTACTCGAATTGAACTTCTTAGCTATTCCGCGATCACCAAAGAGGAGATTCAAGCTACCACAGAGATTCTTAATCAAATGAGTTATTTGGCAATGTCAAAAGCGATCGAGAATATGACGATCGCTATTCGTCGGCAATTTAAACTAAAAACTCCTGATGCGATTATTGCCGCAACTGCAAAGCTCGAAGACCTCGAACTTTTAACACTGGATCAACAATTATTAAATCATGCAATAGACATTAAAAATTTGTCTATCAATAATTCTTTTGTTCTTCAATAAAGGTGCAGTGGGCATCATGGCCCTTACGATCGCCGTGGTGGGCGGGACGATCGCATCTGGTAGGCTACTCAATTGATTTCCCCCAAGGTTAAGCATTTGGAGGTTGGTAAGGTGAACGATCGCCTCCGGTAGGCTACTCAGTTGATTATTGAAAAGCTCAAGCGATCGTAGGTTGGTGAGGTGAACGATCGCCTCCGGTAAGCTACTTAGTTTGTTCCCAACCCATTTTCCTTTTTCTCTGTCCCATTTCCCCAAGATCTGATTTTGAGTAAATGGTTTTCAGATTAGTGCTGAAGTAAACCGTTGCTTCGACTTGGATCTCAGGTTTATCACTCATCATCTATCCCATCCCAAAGCTGATCCAGAGGCACTGTATTTCCTTTTAAAACATCTTCCCAGCCCCGCCGAAAACATTCGATCGCTGAGGGTAATTCATGATCTCCTTCTCCAACAGTCAACGATCGCTCCAGCAAAAATTCAATAAAATCAAGAATAAATTGTTGCTGTGAAACTGGAAGTTTCTGTAATCCTTCTAAAATCAAGGCTTGACGATTTCTGGCGGCTAACCTCTCATCCGAAGAAGATGCGGATAGAGAAGCTGTATGGGGAGACTCAGTTACATAAATAGACATAAGATTAAGCACCTTAAGCTAAAATAATTTGTATTATTATAAATTACATCCTCAGCGAATCAGGTTTTTTTCTCAATTTGAGCAATACCATTCAACTTATGCCGATCGAGGATCATAATCTCCCCGGTCGGTTGTCCAAATCTGATACCCAGGCAGAACGATCGCAATGCCCGCCCAACTGTGAAGCACTCCCGGATAGCCATCTTCTGCGGGACATCCTCCAAGGCGCACTCCCCACTAGTTGGTTTATCTGTTCTCTAGGCTAGCAAACGACAGAAGTTTCTGCTATAGACGTTGGTAAGAGAGGAGACTATGATTTTGGGATAGAACATTCCGGTGAACGTATGAGCAGAGTGTTGACCTTGCAACTTCCAGACGAACTTTATACCCCCCTGCTAGAAATTGCTGAACGGTGGGGACAATCCCCTGAAGAAGTGACCCTACAATGGTTAAAGTCTTCGATCCAACAGTTTACAGATGATCCCCTCGAACCTTTGATCGGCTCATTCCAGAGCAATATTCCAGACTGGACAGAACATCACGATCGGTATCTAGGAGAAAACCTCTTAGTATCAGAAGAGCATTAATCTCATGTCACGGCTTTTTGTTGATACATCAGGCTGGGGAAATTTGGTCGATCGCTCCCAGGCATTCCATTCTTTAGCTGCTACATTTTATCGGCTTGCCCGGCAGCAAAATCACGAAATTGTGACAACAAATTATGTTCTTACCGAACTGGTTGCCCTATTAACCAGTCCATTGAAACTACCCAGATCGCAGATTATTACCTTTGTACAAAGCTTAAAGAAATCTACCTACATTGACATCGTGCATATTGATGTAGAAACTGATACTCATGCGTGGCAATTACTGATGAGTCGAGAAGACAAAAATTGGAGTCTTGTTGATTGTTCCAGTTTCATTGTGATGCAACAAAGAAACATGACTGAAGCGCTCACGAATGATCACCATTTTGAGCAAGCCGGTTTTGTTCGACTTCTAAAATAATGCTGAAGTAAACCGAGGGCCATAATCTACCCGGTCGGTTGTCCAAATCTGATACCCAGGCAGAACGATCGTAATGCTCAACATCCCACTGACCTAACCAGGCTAAAATCAGTATATTAGCGATCGATCGCTCCTTTCACTATCTGGACATCCATTCCCAATCTTGGTAATCAATAATCACCGCGATCGGTTGGTGAGTTTCATTCACCGGAGGAAGGTTATTCCTGAAGGCGTTGCTCATAACTCCAGACCGTATTTTCCAGCAACATGGCCACGGTCATGGGACCCACTCCCCCCGGTACTGGGGTAATCCAACGCACGAGGGGCCTGACCCGATCGAAATCCACATCTCCCACAATCCGCGATTTACCTTCGTAGCTGGTAATGCGGTTAATGCCCACATCCACGACCACTGCTTCCGGTTTGACCATATCTGCCTGCACCAGGCTAGGACACCCCGCCGCCACAATAATAAGGTCTGCTTCTCGGCTGAGTTTGGGTAAATCTTGGGTTTTAATATGGGCGATCGTTACGGTGGCTTCTTTTTCTAACAGCATTAAGCTCATGGGTTTGCCCACCAAAATGCTACAGCCAATCATTAAAACCTCTTGTCCTTCTAGGGGAATTTGATAGTCTTCTAGTAAGCGAATGACTCCCGCTGGGGTGCAACTGCGTAATCCCTTTTCTCCCCGCACTAACCGCCCCAAGTTGAGGGGATGTAAGCCATCCACATCTTTATCGGGGTGAATTTGATAGAGCAACGAGACGGAGTTCAGATGGGCTGGAATGGGCAGTTGTAGCAAAATTCCGTCAATGGTTGGATCGGCGTTCAGGGTTTCAATCAGTTGACTCACCTCTAGTTCGCTCACTGATTCCGGTAGATGATGCACCTGAGAGCCAATGCCGATCGTGGTGCTGGCTCGATCCTTGTTCCGCACGTAAACCGCACTGGCCGGATTTTCGCCAATCATGATGACCGCTAACCCTGGCGATCGGTGTCCCTGCTGAACCCAGGATGAAACCCTACTTTTTAAGGTTTCCTGAATTCGTAAAGAAAGGGCTTTGCCATCTAAAATTTGGCCGCGGCCAGGGGGAATCTCGTGGATCATGATGCAAATCTAGGGCTATGGTGAGACAAGTAGCACAGCAGCTAACTTCCCAATCCTACTACCAGAGAGGGCTTTAAGCGGCAGGCAGAGGGCTGTGGGGCAGGGAAATTTTAACGGTGGTGCCTTGACCCAGTTGGCTACGCATCTGTATGGTTCCTCCCAGGGCTTCCACCGCTTTCTTGACGATCGCTAGGCCTAGACCAGTGCCTTTAATGTTGCCCGTATTTTCCGCACGATAAAAGGTTTCAAACAGATGCTCTTGGTTTTCCGGGGAAATGCCAATCCCCTGATCGGTAACCTGGAGATCAATGCGATCGTCTAGCCGCTTTACCCTCAGACAAACTTCGCCCCCCTGGGGAGAATATTTAATGGCATTAGACATCAGATTATCTAAAATGGTACGGAGAATTTTAGGATCGGAAATAATAAAGCAGTCATTTTTTTGACAGGATAATTTTAAGGTATGAGTATGGGAAGAGGTCACCTGAAAATCTTCAATAATGGTATGGCAAAATAAATTTAAATCAAATTCTAAAAATTCTGGACGGAGCTTGCCCTGATCAATTTTATTAGCTAATAAAAACTGATCCAGCATTTCTAAAATCGTATCTACCCCTCTTTCAATTTTATTTAAAAAATATAACTGCTGGTCTTCGGACAAATCTCCGATCGAGTTTTTGAAGAGGGACGCAAATCCTTGAATGGTACTTAAAGGAGTCCGAAAATCATGGGAAATCATCGAAAATATTTCCGATCGTAATCGACTAGACTCCCGTTCTTTTTCTAATAATTCAATAATCTTTTGATTAGAAACCTCCAGAGCCAATTGCGATCGTCTCAGGCTTAAATGCACATGAATCCGAGACAAAACTTCCAGGGCTTGAAACGGTTTAGTAATATAGTCCACTCCCCCCACTTCAAAGGCCTTAATCTTATCCATAATGGAATTATAGGCACTGAAAAAAATCACAGGAATTTGGCGATAACGATCGTCTGCCTTGAGGATTTTACAAACCTGATAGCCGTCCATTTCCGGCATCCGAATATCTAGTAAAATCAAATCCGGTGCCAATGCTTCCACCGCCATCAAACCAGCCCTAGGGGTGATCGCACTTCTCACTTCATAGCCTTCTTTGAGCAGAACCGCAGATAATAACCTCAGATTATCGGGAGTATCATCAATGATCAGAATATTGCCCTTGAGATGACAAAAATCACTTGTCCCCTGGAGAGCCGATCGGGAAAGCAAAGACTCACAAAGATCAGGTTCGGTAAGGGGAGAATCAGGGAATTGCGGGAGGCTAGGATCCGTTGACACGTCAATAATCTGCTGATTTTGAGGAGGAATGTTTTGAAATATTCCAGGGAGGATCCCCAGGAAGGATGCGAGAGACTGAGCCATTTCTCAAACCACTAGGTCAAACTAGATCAATTCACAACATAAGCTGAAAATTTTGATCCGTCCATACGCAGAATCCATGTATTCAAGATCACAACGCTCCATTCTACGGGATAAAATTGCTAACCATACCGGGGTTCAGGGTGCGGTATTCTAAGAAAAACCCTATCCCCCCGCTGGCATGATTACGGTCGCACTGCCTAAAGGCGCACTTCTCAAAGAGAGTATTGCCTTATTTCAATCGATTGGTCTCGATTTCAGCCCATTTTTAGATCCTGGAAATCGTCTCCTGCAAATTACGGATCCCACGGGCCAAGCGAAGGCCTTATTGTTACGGAATGGTGATGTGCCTGTCTACGTGGAATATGGTCAGGCCCAGTTGGGGGTGGTGGGCTATGATGTGCTCCGGGAAAAGCAGGCTAAGGTGGCCCACTTGGTCGATTTGGGGTTTGGGGGCTGTCGGATGTCCATAGCAGTCAAGAAAACGAGCCCCTACCGATCTGCCTTAGATCTACCGGATCATTGTCGGGTGGCCTCTAAGTTTGTGCAGTGTGCGCGGGAGTATTTTCATCAGATTGATTTACCCGTCGAGATTATTCCCCTCTATGGCTCCGTGGAGCTTGGCCCCATTACGGGAATGTCCGAAGCGATCGTGGATTTGGTGGCCACAGGGACAACGTTGCGGGAAAATGGCTTAGTGGAAATTGAGGTGTTGTTTGAAACCACGGCGCGGCTGATCTGTAATCCCCTCAGTTACCGCATCGATCGCAGTGGGCTCAGTGAATGGATTCATCGCCTGCGGCTCCAAGCTCAGACGGTGGCTTCTTAAGGCTGTGTTTTTTAAGGCTGTGTTTTTTTAAGCAAAAAAAAATCCCTGATCCACGCCAGCAGACCAGGGAGTTGAAATCAGGGTGCATCTACCACCCTACTCTTCTCAGGGGGTAGACCGGATCCGGACACTAAATGGAAATTTCTAGGGATGGAAAATTTGCGGATTGCGATCGTCCACGATCGTTTGGCGGGTTACGGTACGGAAGAACGGGTGTTAGGGGCTCTCCACGAGATCTACCCCACAGCCCCGGTCTATTTAGGCTGGATTGATCCCCCCCTGGCACGGGTGTTGGGGGTAAAGCTCCGCTCCCAGGGATTCAAGCTTCCATCACTCCCGATCGCGGCCCCTGTGACCCTGGATCCCCTAGACTACCAAGCCCTCCATTTTCTCAGTCAAGTTCCGGTCTATCTCAGCCCGGCCCAACGCTTTTGGGGCATCACCCACCGCAACGATCGCCATCGCTTTCTCATGCCCTACTGTTGGGAACATTTTGACTTTAGGGGCTACGATCTGGTGATTTCCTCTAGTTTTCTGGGCTTTGGTCATGGGGTACGGGTGCCCGCCTCCACCCTGCATCTGTGCTACTGTCACACCCCCTCCCGTGTACTCTGGGAAGGTCATGCCCAGGGGCTAGCCTCCCTGCTGGATGTTCACCTGCGCCAGTACGACTTTTATGCAGCGCAACGGGTCGATCGTTTCCTCACCACCTCAGAGCGGGCTGCCCGGCGCATTTATCAGTTTTATCGCCGCTCGGCGGAAGTGATGGCTCCCCCGGTACACATGGCGGGTGCGGGCCATGCGGGAGAGCGCTATTACCTTTATGTGGGGGAGTTGAGCAGATCGTGCCCGGTGGATAGCCTCATTCGGGTCTTTAATACCCTCAAACGTCCCCTGCAAATTGTGGGCAGTGGCCCGGAGGAAGCCCACCTGCGGCAGCTAGCGGGAGACACCATCTCCTTTTTAGGCAGCGCCGCCAATTTAGACTGGGAGCAGGTCTATGCCAACGCCACCGCCTTTGTCCAACCCGCCAAAGATATAGACTTTGACGTGGCCGCCCTTCAAGCCATGGGGCGAGGGTTGCCCGTCATTGCCTATCAATGCTCTGGACTCAAGGAAGTCGTACTGCACTACCGCACCGGCATCCTCTGCGCCGAACCCACAGAAGAAGCTTTAGCCGCCGCCATTCTAGAATTTGAAAAACTACGATTCTTCTCCCAAGCCTGCATCGATCGAGCCCAGGAATTTTCCCCCTCGATTTTTCGCAGCAAATTAGAATGGTTTATTGCCCAAGCCTGGGATGAATTTTCCCAACGGCGATCGTCCCCCACCTTCGCTTAAACTTAGTGACCAGTGACCAGTGACCAGTGCCTAGTGACCAGTGCCTAGTGCCTAGTGCCTAGTTCCCCACTTCTGAGTTCCGAGTTCCCGCTTCCCACTTCCCACTTCCTAATTCCCACTTCCTAATTCCTAATTCCTAATTCTCAATTCCTAATTCCCTTCCCCTTACATCAACGAGGATCAAAAAACTGTGAGTGTTCGCGTTCGCCTAGCCCCCAGCCCCACCGGCAATTTACACATTGGAACCGCCCGCACAGCGGTGTTTAACTGGTTATTTGCCCGTCACCACGGCGGTACCTTTATTCTGCGGGTCGAAGATACGGATCTAGAACGATCGCGCCCGGAATATACGGCCAATATTTTAGAGGGCTTAACTTGGCTGGGGTTAACCTGGGACGAAGGGCCGTTTTACCAGACCCAGCGCTTTGATCTCTACGAAAAAGCCATTCAGGATTTATTGGATCGGGGTTTAGCCTATCGCTGTTATTGCACCCCCGCCGAACTGGAAGCAATGCGGGAAGCCCAAAAAGCCAGAGGTGAAGCCCCCCGCTACGACAATCGCCACCGCAACCTTAGCCCAGAGCAGGAAGCCGCTTTTCAGGAGGAAGGACGTACAGCGGTGATTCGCTTCAAAATTGAGGACGATCGGGAAATTGCCTGGACGGATCTCGTCCGCGATCGGGTGGTCTGGAAAGGCCGGGACTTGGGGGGGGATATGGTCATTGCCCGTGCTGCGGCGGTGGGCAGTGTGGGACAACCCCTCTATAACTTTGTGGTGGTGGTGGATGATCTAGATATGAAGATCAGCCATGTGATTCGCGGCGAAGACCACATCGGCAACACTCCTAAACAAATTTTGCTCTATGAAGCCCTGGGAGCCGAGCCCCCCCAATTTGGCCACACCCCCCTGATCCTCAACGCCCAAGGGCAAAAACTTTCTAAGCGGGATGGAGTCACCTCCATTTCTGATTTTCAGGACATGGGCTATACCCCGGAAGCCCTAGGAAACTACATGACCCTGTTGGGATGGTCACCGCCGGAGCCCATGACGGAGCGTTTTCAACTGGCGGAAGCCGCCCAGCATTTTAGTTTCGATCGGGTTAACAAAGCTGGAGCCAAATTCGACTGGGATAAATTGAACTGGTTAAACGCCCAGGTCTTACACGAAATGCCCCCAGAGGCCTTAATTGAGCGGTTACGACCGGTCTGGCAAAAAGCTGGCTACGACTTTGAAGGGTTAGATCACGCCTGGCTAGTGGGGTTAGCCGCCCTCATCGGCCCCAGTTTGACCCTGCTCAAAGATGCCCTCGATCTCAGCCGCTTTTTCATTGCTCCCACGATCGCTTGGGATGACAGCGCCCACGACCACTTTAAGCAAGCAGGAACCCTAGAGGTGATCCAAGGCATCCTCGATCGGCGGGACAGCCTCGCCAGTCTCACCGCTAACCCTGCTCCGTTAGATGCAGAAAACGTGCAACGAGCCCAAGCACTGATTAACGACGTGGTAAAAGCCACGGGAGCCAAAAAAGGGCTAGTGATGCGAACCCTGCGGGGAGCCTTAATGGGCACCATGCAAGGCCCGGATTTACTTCAGTCCTGGCTCTTGCTTAACCAGCGAGGCTGGGACATTGCCCGCTTTGAAGCGAGCTTAACCCAGGGGTAAGACAGCGCTAAATCTAAACGTCCCGTAAAAGTCAGATTATGTTCAGCGTCGATCGCTCATGCCCATTATCATCGGGTTTAGCGATCGACTTCCTGAATCTAGGGCGTTAGCCCTCAATGGGATTCCGATCGCGGATTAGACGAATGGCCCGACTGACACTTTCAGGCAAAATGACCACTAAGCTGCCATCTTCCGCATTGTCCAGGGTTTCACTGATAGCGGTGGTTTCATCCAACAGGATCTGGTAATGGGCTTGGGGCATTTCGTCCTTAATCCCTTGGGCAATGAGGGCGGCCACATCCCCACGGGGGCGGCCACGGGTATCATCGTCTTCTTTGATCACCATCTGATCAAACATATTTACCGATAAGCGCCCTAGGGTTATAAAGTCCTCGTCCCGACGATCGCCCGGAGCCCCAATCACCCCAATCCGTTTGCCCTGCCAGTTTTCCACAAATTTAGACAGGGCTTCGTAACCGGCGGGGTTGTGGGCATAGTCTACTAAGGCGTGGAAACGACCCATATTAAAGAGGTTCATCCGCCCAGGGGTTTGATCGGCGGAGGCCCGGAAGGTTTTCAGCCCAGCCCGGATCTGCTCTGTGCTGACCCCTTGGGTGAAGGCGGCCAGGGTAGCCGCTAGGGCGTTGGCAATCATAAAAGGAGCCATGCCCCCTAGGGTTACGGGACAGTCTTTGGCTTCTACCACCCGCTCTAGCCAGTCGCCTCGGCGTAGGGTAATAAAGCCATCTTCACAGACAGCCGCTAAACCGCCATTTTGGAGGTGGGCTTGGAGGCGGGGATGGTCTGGATTGAGGGCAAAGAAGGCGATTTTGCCCCGCACCCGCTCGGTCATTTTAGAGACCAGTTCGTCTTCCGCGTTGAGGATGGCATAGCCATCGGGACTGACGGTTTCCGCAACCACGGCTTTGAGGTGGGCCATCTGTTCAATGGTGTTGATGTCCCCTAGACCCAGGTGATCGGCGGCAACGTTGAGAACCACCCCCACATCGCACTGATCAAAGGCTAAACCCGATCGTAAAATGCCCCCCCTGGCACTTTCTAAGACCGCAAATTCTACGGTGGGATCGTTGAGAATCATCAAGGCACTTTGGGGGCCTGTGTTGTCCCCCGCTTCCACCAGGTATTCGCCAATGTAGGTGCCATCCGTGGTGGTATAGCCCACAATTTTCTGGGTTTGGCGGAAGATATGAGCGGTGAGGCGGGTGGTGGTGGTTTTACCGTTGGTGCCCGTAATGGCAACGATCGGCACACGGCTGGGGGATCCAGCGGGATAGATCATATCGATAACCGGAGCGGCCACATTACGAGGGGTGCCCACACTGGGATGAACGTGCATCCGAAAACCAGGGGCAGCGTTCACTTCCACAATGACCCCATCGGTTTCGCTCAGGGGTTTAGAAATATCTGTGGTGACAATATCCATCCCCGCAATATCTAGACCGATAATTTTCACCACTCGCTCTGCAATCCAGCGGTTAGTGGGGTGAATTTCGTCAGTACGATCGATGGCGATGCCGCCGGTACTGAGGTTAGCGGTTTCCCGGAGGTAGCACATTTCCCCTTTGTCTAGGACGGTATTGAGGGTGTAACCCTTGCGCTCTAGGATTTTCCAGGTATTGCGATCGATTTTGATTTTGGTCAGCACATTATCGTGGCCATGGCCCCGCCGGGGATCCCGGTTGGTTTCTTCCACTAGCTCCTCAATGGTGGACTTGCCATCGCCAACAACGTGGGCCGGTACCCGCTCCGCCACCGCCACCAGTTTGCCATTGACCACCAACACCCGGTGATCCCGGCCCGTATAGTAGCGCTCAATGATTACACCACGGGTTTTAGCTGCTTCCTGCGCCACATCATAGGCCGCTTCCGCTTCCGCGAAGGTATGAATATCGAGGGTAATGCCCCGGCCATGGTTGCCGTCTAGGGGTTTAATGACGATGGGATAGCCCCCCACAGACTCGATCGCTTCCGCCAGTTCATCAAAATAATAGATCACCGTTCCACGGGGCACGGGAATGCCAAACTCCTGGAGAATTTGCTTCGTGCCTTCCTTATCACAGGCCAGTTCCACCCCTAAAATGCCCGTGCGATCGGTTTGGGTGGCTTGGATACGCCGTTGATGCACCCCATAACCAAACTGAATCATGGATCGGGTGGGGACGAGCATCCAGGGGATATTGCGGGCTTCGGCTTCTTTGACAATAGACTCCGTACTGGGGCCGAGGGGCGCTTCTTCCCAGAGGTCTTCCAATTCCTTGAGATCTTGCTCTAATTCTTCCTGGGGATAGGTGCCCGTATCCACGATACTGCGGCAAATCCGCATGGCAGCCCGGGCCACATAACGACCCACCCGCTCATCTTCATATTCAAAAACCACCTGGTACACACCAGGATCGGCGGTTTGACGGGTGCGGCCAAAGCCCACCTTCATGCCCACCATGCCCTGTAATTCGAGGGCAACGTGCTCCATGATGTGACCCATCAAGGTACCTTCCTTGACCCGCTGCAAAAACCCCCCTCGGCAACCGGGAGAGCAAAAATGCTCCTCTAGGGCGGGCAGGATTTGGACGAGTCCCTCATAAAAGCCAGGAATCTGATCCGAGTAGCGATCGTGTAAGTCCTCCAGATCCAAACGAACTACGATGAGCTTGCGGTAGCGAATACTCCAATAGTTAGGACCACGTAAGGTCTGAATCTTAAGGATTTTCATAGGATCCGGAGGGACAAGGTTGAGACAGTAAGAACAATAGGCGGGGCAGACACTTTATCTAGTCTCTAACCCAAGAGAACAGAAGACTGTTCACGGTAAACAGTTTTTTCAAGATTTTACTTTCAAACTATAGGTTTTTGAACTTTGGCTTGAGCAAACTTTTGGAAAAGGTCAGGTAGGGACAGGGAGCGAGAGACTCAAGCAAAGCGCAAAGCCCCCAGCACGAAAGTGGGTTCCAGCAAAATTCTGCCTTTCAAGTTATAGCGCAGCCCAGAGCCAGAAGCGTCGGGGGCAGTTTTCCAGGGTTAACAAAGCCTGACATCCTCCCCTGGTTCTCGTCTTGCTGGTTTCAGGACGACTTACCCCCAGCTTGGCCAAGAATTTGCCAGTATTTGCCGGAATCGATCGCTCTGGGTGAGATTCCCCAAGACGATCGCCCCTCCATAGGCTTCTGGATAAGCTTCTGGATAAAAACTGCATTCTCATCAGCGACCCGAAACACTGAACATGAAATATATTTGGAATGATAGATGATGAATTCGATCCCAACGCATTTGATCGTTAGCGGAGGCTCACAAGATTATGACGGCTATCCCCTTAAATCTAGACCCCATTTTAACCCTCACTCGGCAGCAGTTTTATGAACTTTGTGCCGCTAACCCCGATGCTAAACTAGAACGTAACCCCAATGGAGCTTTAATTGTGATGTCCCCCACGGGTGGTGAAACGGGCAGTTGGAATGCAGAAATTAATGCAGATATTTGCATTTGGAATCGACGATCGAAAAAGGGAAAGGTATTTGATTCTTCCACCGGATTTTCCCTTCCTAACGAGGCCGATCGCTCCCCGGATTTAGCGTGGATTTCTTTGGAAAAATGGGAAGCCTTATCAGCGGAAGAGCGGCGAGGATTTTTGCCCCTCTGTCCCGATTTTGTAGTGGAGTTGCTGTCTGCTTCTGATTCCTGGAAACAGGGCTTATTAAAACTACAAGAGTATCAGGACAATGGCTGTCGCTTGGGGTGGTTAATCGATCCCCGGCGCAAACGGGTTGCTGTTTACCGAGAAAATCAACCAGTAGAAATTCTAGAAAATCCAGTGAGTCTTTCCGGCGAGGATGTCCTGGAAGGCTTCACCTTGAACCTAGCGGATTTGTGGTAAAATGATTAACGTCAGGAGCAATCTGGTATGTCAGCTACTCTCTTAAATCTAGACCCCATTTTAACCCTCACTCGGCAGCAGTTTTATGAACTTTGT
>DALYGI010000022.1:4432-8170 GCA_031971595.1 Prochlorotrichaceae cyanobacterium CTOTU29312 | reverse complement strand
AGGACAATGGCTGTCGCTTGGGGTGGTTAATCGATCCCCGGCGCAAACGGGTTGCCATTTACCGAGAAAATCAACCGGTAGAAATTCTAGAAAATCCAGTGAGTCTTTCCGGTGAGGATGTCTTGGAAGGGTTTACCTTAAATCTGGCGGAATTATGGGAAAATACCTGATCCAATTTCCTTCAAAACTTCATTAATTCTTAAGGTATGTCTATCATAAAAAGACCTTTCAACCCCTTAGACAGCCTGAATTTTTATGATTTCTTAAAGTTCTAGTGCAAATTTTCATTCGTAGTGCTGATATAGTTCTGTTAGTTCAAAGTAGTGGAGGCAATAGGTTCAAATCCACGCTCACATCGGTAAACCGTAGATAAATCACAGGTTATCATTCACAGTGTACGATCGTCATGATTCTGTGATTTGTCTGTGATTTTATTTTGATGTGATGTGACGCTCCCTAAAATTCTCGATCTTTTGCAACATTTTCATTGTTTAAGTATTCGTTGCTGTAGGTATTTATAGCTTAAGTATTAGCAATCCTCCATGCATTGTTGCTGTCTATAGTTATTTAACCTACAGCAATATTCTTAATGTATTGATTTCACTGGTCAGAGGAGACCTAATCATTCATGCCCAACCCGACCACAGCCCCTTCAACCGTCTCCCCAACTTCCCACCCCAGTGGGGATAAGCGCTTCAAACGTTTAGATGTCACCATGAAGCGCCTGCAATATAAATCCGATGCCCTGATTGAGGTGCTTCATGCCGCCCAAGAAGCCTTTGGGTTTTTAGAGTTAGATGTACTGCAATATGTGGCGCGAGGACTGCAACTGCCCCTCAGTCGAGTCTATGGCGTAGCCACCTTTTATCACCTCTTTAACCTCAAACCCCAAGGGGAACATACCTGTGTAGTTTGTCTGGGCACCGCCTGCTACGTCAAAGGAGCCGGAAAAATCGTGGAAGACCTAGAAAACGAACTCCACGTTAAGTTAGGAGAAACCACCGAAGACGGCAAAGTTTCCCTCATTTCAGCCCGCTGTATCGGAGCCTGTGGCATCGCCCCCGCGATCGTTTTTGATGGGGATGTTGCCGGTAAACAAGACACTCAAAGCGCCCTCGATCGCCTCAAAAAATGGTAGTTCGTTAAGTTATGAGTTATGAGTGTTGAGTGTTGAGTTAAACAGCCAGTTTCTTGAGCTTTTAGTTTGGAAGTATGGTCAGAAAAACTGACCTCAAACCCCAATCTAACCCCTAACTTCTAACCCCTAACCTCTAACTCAAAACTCAACACTCAACACCCAAAACTATCCCTATCCCCTATTCCCTATGGATCTGCAAACTCTCCAGCATATTGCCCAGACGGAGCGGGAATCCCGTAAGCCCGTCCGCATCCGGTGTTGTACCGCCGCTGGTTGTGCCTCTTCTGGTGCCGAAGCGGTTAAAAAAGAATTAGATCAGGCGGTGGCGAATGGTCACAGCGATCGGGTGGAAGTGTCTAGCGTCGGTTGTATGCGCTTCTGTGGTCGTGGCCCGCTGGTTTCTGTCGATCAGGCTGAGGGTAGTACCCTCTATGAACAGGTCACCCCTGAAACTGCCGGAACGATCGTTTCTGCCCTCAATGGGGATACCTCGACCGCGCCCCTAGGGGATTGGAATCATCCCTTCTTTGCCCACCAGCGGCCGATCGTTTTAGAAAATAGTGGCAACATTAACCCGGAACGCATTGAAGAATATATTGCGGTGGGCGGTTACGAGCAGCTTTATCACTGTTTGATGGAGCGCACCCCGGAAGAAGTGGTGGGTGAAGTGACTCGCAGCGGTCTGCGGGGACGGGGCGGCGGGGGCTATCCCACCGGACTGAAATGGGCCACCGTGGCGAAAATGCCAGGGGATCAAAAGTACATCGTTTGCAACGCCGATGAAGGGGATCCCGGTGCATTTATGGATCGCAGTGTCTTAGAAAGCGATCCCCATCGGGTCTTGGAAGGGATGGCCATTGCTGCCTATGCGGTGGGAGCCAATCACGGCTACATTTATATTCGCGCTGAATACCCCCTAGCCATTGCCCACCTACAAAAAGCGATTCAGCAGGCCAAGCGGCTGGAATTGATGGGCAGCCAAATCTTCGGGGCAAATTTTGACTTTAAGGTAGATATTCGGGTGGGGGCGGGAGCCTTTGTCTGTGGGGAAGAAACCGCCCTAATCGCCTCCGTAGAAGGGAAACGGGGCAACCCGCGCCCCCGGCCACCCTACCCGGCCCAAGCGGGGGTGTGGGGCTGTCCAACCTTAATTAATAACGTGGAAACCTACGCCAATATTCCTGCCATCCTGCGGGAAGGGGGGGACTGGTATGCCAATATTGGAACGGAAAACAGTAAGGGAACGAAGGTCTTTGCCCTCACCGGCCAGGTGGAAAATGCGGGGCTGATTGAAGTGCCCATGGGTACCACCGTGCGCCAAATTGTGGAAGTGATGGGGGGCGGAGTGCCGAATGGCGGCAGAGTCAAAGCGGTACAGACTGGCGGCCCTTCAGGGGGCTGTATTCCTGAGCATTTGTTGGATACCCCGGTAGACTATGACTCCCTGCGGACGTTGGGCACCATGATGGGTTCCGGCGGCATGATTGTGATGGATACCACCACCAGCATGGTGGAAATCTCGCGGTTTTACATGGATTTCTGCCGAGAAGAAAGCTGTGGCAAATGTATTCCCTGTCGAGCCGGAACGGTGCAAATGTATGCGCTCTTGGGCAAAATTCTCGATCGTGAGGCTACCTTAGCGGATTTAGAAAAATTGGAATTTTTGGCCAATGTGGTGAAAGATACCAGTTTGTGTGGTCTGGGTATGAGCGCCCCCAATCCAATTTTAAGTACCCTGCGTTATTTCCGACCAGAATACGAAAGTTTGCTGCGAGAACCGGCTTATCTGGAGGTGAATGGTAAGCATTAGGTCAGGGATTTTATCGGTTTACGTTTAGGTGGTGAAGATGGCAACATCATTAGTCCAAAAACCCATTAGCCAGTTAAGCCTTAGCCCAGGCAGTGTACTTACGATCGCTGATATTAGCTGGTGGGAACTGGAGCAAATTCTAGGAGAATTTGGAGACAAACGCAGCCTTAGAATCGCTTACAACCAGGGAGTTTTAGAAGTAATGGTACCTTTACCAGAGCATGAAAAAAACGCCGTTATTATCGGTGATATAGTCAAGCTCCTTTTAAAACTTCAGGGACGGGAATGGGAATGTTTAGGATCCACCACCTATAAAAACGAACTGAAACGGATCGGGATTGAACCGGATGACTCTTTTTATATCGAGCATTATCAGTCCGTCATTGGCAAAAAACGGTTAGATCTCTCCATCGATCCACCTCCAGATTTAGCCATTGAAATCGACCTCACTTCCCGTACTCAAGAATCCGCTTACCTTGCTCTTCGGGTACCAGAACTTTGGATTTATGCCCACCATACCCTGCGAATTTTCTGTTTAGAAAACGATCGCTATCGAGAGTCTCAGGAAAGCCTAATTTTTCCGGGTTTAGACCTAACTACTCTCATTCCAGACACCATTCAAAATGCCAACTCTAAAGGAATTAGCGTTGCATTACGAGAACTGGAAGCCTATTTTAGTGATTAGTGATTAGTGGTTAGTGGTTAGTACTAAAACCTAATCACTGATAACTCAAAACTCGCCACTCAAAACTCAAAACTTAAAACTCATCACTCAAAACCCAGCCACCCC
>DALYGI010000022.1:0-4332 GCA_031971595.1 Prochlorotrichaceae cyanobacterium CTOTU29312 | reverse complement strand
ACTCGCCACTCAAAACTCAAAACTTAAAACTCATCACTCAAAACCCAGCCACCCCCAGGAGAAAAAGATGTCCGTTGTTACCCTCAAAATTAATGGCATTGATGTTGCTATTGAAGAAGGTGTCAGTGTCCTCAAAGCAGCTACCGAAGCCGGAGTTCCCATTCCTAAGCTCTGTCATCTTGATGGCATTACTCCTGTGGGAGCCTGTCGTCTTTGTATGGTAGAAAATGCCCAAAACCATCGCATGATGCCTGCTTGCGTTACCCAAGTTGCAGAGGGTATGGAAATTGAAACCAATACCCCCAAACTACAAGACTACCGCCGAGCGATCGTGGAGCTTCTGTTTTCGGAAGGGAATCATGTTTGTTCAATTTGCGTAGCCAATGGTAACTGTGAACTTCAGAACGTAGCGATCGAAGTAGGGATGGATCACAGTCGGTTTGACTATCGTTTTCCGAAGCGAAAAGTAGATTTATCTCACCCCTTGTTTGGTATTGATCATAACCGCTGTATCCTCTGTACTCGTTGTGTTCGGGTATGTGATGAAATTGAGGGAGCCCATGTTTGGGATGTGGCCCAGCGTGGCGAACATTGCTACATCGTATCGGGCATGGATGAACCTTGGGGTGATGTTTCCGCCTGTACGTCCTGTGGTAAATGTGTGGATGTTTGTCCCACGGGATCTATTTTCCGCAAGGGCGACACTACGGGTGAAAAAGTAGGCGATCGGGGTAAGGTAGAGTTCCTATTGTCGGCTCGTCAAGAGAAACAATGGACTCGATAGATTAAGCATAGACTCATCATGATGAGCGATCGTTGGTCATATCTCAGTTCCATTGAGCGGCAATTCCTTCAGGAGTCCATGGTAGCTTACGATCGTATGTCTCACCAGCACCTAACAATAGCCTTCCTCAACGCTTTAAGTGATTGTCAATCTCTTGATGAATATCACAATAAAGCCTCTCCTATTCCCTGTGAAGTCATTAAGACCCTACTCGAACTTCATCAACAATCTCATCATCTATTCCTGATGCTAGAAGAGAACGCTCTAGAGGTTAATTTAGCTTTCCAGTCTGTTCTTCGTTATGTTAAAACGATCGACAATTGGAGAATTTCACCGAATGCTTGTGAACTGGGTTTAGGAGTTCGGGATCACTGTAACATCCTTCTCTTCTTGCTCAGTCTTCATCAGCCCGATCGCTTTCAATACCTGTTTGGAAACTTTAATACGCCTGCTAAAATCTGTGATTTTCTCAAGCAAGCCAAAGGTATTGATTTAACCATTGATCTAGCGTTTATTCTAGAGCAATCTGCTCCATCCCTTTCCGATACTATCTCCTAGGAGTATTTCATGGCTACAAAAATTAAATTTGCCACCGTTTGGTTGGCCGGATGCTCCGGCTGTCACATGTCCTTTTTAGATTTGGATGAATGGCTCATTGATTTAGCCCAACACGTTGAAGTGGTCTTTAGCCCCGTGGGTTGCGATCTGAAAACCTATCCTGAAAATGTGGATGTTTGCCTCGTGGAAGGGGCCATCGCTAATGAGGAAAATTTAGAACTGGCTTATCTGGTTCGTCGCAATACCAAAACGGTAATCTCCTTTGGAGATTGTGCAGTTACGGCGAATGTTCCCGCTATGCGAAATATGCTGGGGGGGACAGATTCGGTACTGAAACGATCGTATTTAGAACTGGGGGATGTGAATCAACAATTGCCCCATGAACCTGGCATTGTGCCCGAACTCTTAGAGCAGGTTTTACCCTTACATCAGGTCATTCCTGTGGATATTTTCATGCCCGGTTGTCCCCCCCCTGCCGATCGTATTCGAGCTACGTTAGAAGCTTTAGTGCAAGGAAAAACCCCGGAAATGGTTGGACGAGAAATGATTAAATTTGGTTAACTGCTGATCCGTAAACTACCCATAACCCATCAACGTAGGAGAATTTTTCATGAGCCAGACTATTGTTATCGATCCCGTTACTCGTATTGAAGGTCACGCCAAAATTTCAATTTTCCTCAATGATGCGGGGGAAGTTGATGATGCTCGGTTTCACGTAGTTGAATATCGCGGGTTTGAAAAATTTTGTGAGGGTCGCCCCTTTACAGAAATGGCCGGTATTACTGCTCGGATTTGTGGCATTTGTCCCGTTAGCCACCTGCTAGCTGCTGCAAAAACCGGGGATAAAATTCTGGCGGTTAAAATTCCCGCCGCAGCGGAAAAACTACGGCGTTTAATGAACCTGGCCCAGTTAACCCAATCCCATGCCCTGTCCTTTTTCCATCTCAGTAGCCCAGACTTTCTCCTCGGTTGGGATAGCGATCCCGCTAAGCGCAATGTGTTTGGTTTAATCGAAGAAAATCCAGACTTAGCCCGCGCCGGGATTCGTCTGCGTCAGTTTGGTCAAACCATTATTGAACTGTTAGGAGCCCGCAAAATTCATGCCGCTTGGACGGTTCCCGGTGGGGTTCGATCGCCCCTGTCTGAAGAAGGTCGCCAATGGATTATCGATCGTTTACCGGAGTCCTTTGCTACCTTACAAGTCGCCCTCGATTTATTCAAAGGAATGCTAGAAAATGCCCTCAAGGATGAAATTAATATCTTTGGGGATTTTCCCTCCTTATTCATGAGTTTGGTGGGTAAAAATGGCGAATGGGAACACTATGGCGGTCATTTGCGGTTTGTAGATAGTCAGGGCAATATTGTCGCGGACAATCTCAGCGAAGACGACTACATGAGCTTTCTGGGAGAAGGGGTTGAAAAATGGTCTTACCTGAAATTTCCCTACTATAAACCCTTAGGTTATCCCGAAGGCATTTATCGCGTGGGGCCCTTAGCCCGCATCAACACCTGTACCCATGTGGACACCCCCAAAGCCAACGCCGAATTACAGGCTTTCCGCCAACAGTTTAGCGGCACAGTAAACTCTTCCTTCCTCTATCACTATGCTCGTTTAATTGAAATTCTCGCCTGTCTAGAAAAGATCGAAATGTTGATGGATGATCCCGATCTACTGTCGAAACGGGTACGGGCTGAAGGTGGCGTTAACGAACTAGAAGCGGTAGGAGTCAGCGAAGCACCCCGTGGTACCCTTTTCCATCATTACAAAGTGGATGAAAACGGCATTATTGAGAAAGTCAATTTGATTATTGCCACGGGACAAAATAACCTAGCCATGAATCAAACCGTCGCTCAAATTGCCAAACAATATATTCACAACAATGATGTACAAGAAGGCTTTTTGAACCGGGTTGAAGCAGGAATTCGCTGTTTTGATCCCTGTCTTTCCTGCTCCACCCATGCCGCAGGTCAAATGCCCCTCCAGATCGAATTAGTCAACCCCGTTGGGGAAGTGATTCAAACGATCGTCAGAGACTAGGACTGAATGTTGAGTTTTGAGTTTTGAGTTTTGAATGTTGAGTTTTGAGTTTTGGGTTATAAAGGTCAAAAGTTACGCTTAAGCCTTTAGTTCTCAATTCTCAATTCTCAATTTTTAACCGTAAGTCGTTAGGGCGCGGAAGAAATAACCAATAATAAGCCCAATGAGCATGGCCCACACTTGACCTGACTCGACAAACTGTTTGAAAGATTTTTGAAATTCTGCGACTAAATCCGCATCAGTGCTTTGAGCGAGTACCAGACTATTCTGGGCAATCTCATGCAAAGTATGGCTTAGGGGATGCATCACTACAGCGATCGTATCTACACTGGCAGAAATGGTGTGAGATAAAGGAACAAAAATATCAAGCATAGGGTTGTCCTTAAAAGTTTCAACGGAAATCTTACGATACGGTTAGCATCTGAACAGATCACCCAATAGATGATTGCTCACCAGATGATTGCCCAGATTCAAGGCTGCATGGATCAAGCGAATTGCCTTGCCTTCAGGGTTTGATGCTCCCGATGGGGGCTCCTCATGGGAAACTAAACCAAAGAATACCCCAATTCCTTTGAATTGTATGCCTATCCGTCACATTGCGGGCATTGATGAAGTAGGACGCGGATGCTTATTTGGCCCCGTGGTTGCAGCGGCGGTGATTTTAACGGAATCCCAAGCCCAATCCCTGTGGGATGCCGGTCTGCGGGACAGTAAGCGCCTTAGCCCCGCCCAGCGCCTCAAGCTCGATCGTCACATTCGATCGGAAACGACCCAATGGCGTTTAGGTCTAGCCTCCCCCAGCGAAATCGATCGGTTTAATATTTTACAAGCGGCCCTGCTAGCCATGAAACGGGCCGTTCTGAAATTTGACCCCCTCCCCTCCGAATGCTGGATTGACGGCAATAAAACCATTCCCCGGCTCGATCTACCCCAAAAAACGATCGTCGGTGGC
>DALYGI010000021.1:0-21451 GCA_031971595.1 Prochlorotrichaceae cyanobacterium CTOTU29312 | reverse complement strand
CGCCCAATTCCGGGGTAGCCCGGATATTCCTGAAAGGCTTCATCTAGGAGGTTATTTAAACTTGCGTCCACGTTCCAGCGATCGTTGATGGGGACTCGCGCTTTTAGATCTACGGTGGTGTAGCCGGTCAGTTTTTCGGTGTTAGTATTACTGGTAAACCGATCGCTGACATTCCTTAAAAATGCCCCTAAAAATAGCCCTTTTGGGGTTTCGTAGGATAGACCGATGTTAAAGACATCTGCGCCCCGAAAGGAGGGTTCGTTGCCCTCATTGGCCCCGGCTTTAATGGTGGGTTCATTCCAGGTATAGTTAGCCAGTAAAAAGATGTTTTTGTACAGTTGCACGTTCACATCTGTCTCAATTCCGGTGGTACGAACCCGCCCAATATTGACGGGTGAAAAGTCAGGGGGGGGATAATCAATGAGGTTATTTACGTCATTGAGAAAGTAAGAAAATCGTAGTAATCCTCGATCGCCTAATTGCTGATCAAACCCTAGATCCAAACTATGACCCCGCTCTGGTTCTAAATCAGGATTACCGATCGCTCCAAAGGCGGCAAATCCTTCTAAGTCTGAAATTAAGGGAGCCCGAAAACTACGGGCATAATTGGCTCGAAAAGTGGTCAGTGGCGTGACATCCCAACTGACTCCAACGCTAGGGGAGGTAAAGGAACCATTGGCTAAACTATTAAAATCCTGACGTAAACCGAGATGGGTTTGTACGGTGGGGAACCAGTCCCGTTGATAACTGGCAAATAAGGCCCCTTGGGTTAAGGTCGAGTCATAATTCGTGAGGTTTGTGCCGTCAAATAAAGTGGTATTATTCACCGCGTTGACCTGACGAAAATCTGCCCCATAGGTCAACAAATCTCGATCGCTCAGTTGCCAGGAATGTTGACTTTGAAAGCCTAAACTAAACCGCTTCACATCATCAGCGATCGTAAAGCCATCGGGGTTGGAAGTGGTAAATTGCAAGGTATCCGCATAAAGCTTAGTCGTCAGGATGGAATCATCCCCTTCTCCCAAACGAGAAGTTAAGGTAACATCCATCAACCATTCTTGAGTATCTTGACGGAAATTAGGGGTTAAACTGTTAAATTCCCCCACACTCCCTGCCACGGGAATAGGAACGCCACTAGGAATACCCAGGTTTTTATCTAAATACAAACCGCTAAAGCTGATCTGATGACGATCGTTAAATTCATTGGTGACTTTAACCTGAACCGTATTGTATAAAACATCCGCATTTTCCCGATCGCCTTGAATCGTAAATGGGGTAGTATTAGCCGCTGGATCGGTAAATTCAAACTGATCATCTCCAATGCGATAGGAAAAATTATTTTCTGCATCAATGCGGTTATAGCCCACTAACCAAGACAGATCATCTTGCCGCCCAGAAATCTGTAATCCCTGCTGATTTAAACCAAAGCTTCCCCCTTGAACCATGGGCCGCACTTCAATGCCGGACTGCTCTGGAGTGCGGGTAATGATGTTAATCACCCCACCGATGGCACTGGAGCCATACAGGGTCGATCCACCGCCAGGTAAAACTTCAATTTGCTCCACCATATCCGTGGTAAATTCAGATAAATCGAAGTCACCAAACAGACCCAAATCATTTAACGGACGACCATCCAATAAAATTAAAACTTGGGCACTACTAGAACCCCGAATAAATTGCCCACTGCGGGATCCCAGTTGTCCCCCGCCCGTGCCATCACTCCAAATACCTGGTAAATAACGCAAAGCCTCATCCACCGTGCGCCACCCCTGAGCGTTAATTTGCTCCTTGGTAATAACAAAGGTGGGGCGAGTGGATTCCTGCACCGTTCCTTGACGACGGAAAGGGGTAAAAATGGGCTGCTGAAGTAATTTTTCTGTAACCGTAACCCGAATCTCAGGGCTTTGTTCCTGAGCAACCGTAGGCAATACAACTGTTACACTGGAAGCCAGACTAGAAGCGATCGTTCCTGCTAATAGACCAACGATTCTAACTACATTGCGTTCCATAATTCAACCTTAAAACGTAAATTTCCATGAAAAATCTGGGCAAGATTAGTGAGTCCTGTCCAATTGAAGCGATCGCAAAATAAATCACAAAACAAACGGCAAAATAAACCACGTTCCCCAAGAAAACCGATAAGAAACCTGATAGTCCTACCTCTTGTTGAGGACGGGGATTCTTAGACCCTGAATGCTTCTGGGGATTAATGTTCTGTGATGTAATGGGTTAACAAAGGTTAAGGAGTAGACCTGAAATGCTACGCCTTCCATATTTCTTTAGAACAACGCCGTAGCGAAGCGTTACCCAATGCAATAGGATAGAAAGGAATGGGGAAGAACCCAGAAGAAAACTTGGAGAAAACCATAATCCGTACCTCGCAGATTGGAATAAAGGGACATCAATCCCTGGAATACACCTTCGGCGGGCATCCTGACTTAAAGGCAAGGTAGCGACCAACTCACCCTAGACCTTTTCACAGTTGCGGGACAGCGCCGGACTTACACCGAACTTTCCCCGTTACCTCTGATGGCTGATCCCCACCAGAACCGAACTCAATTCTAATGATCATCTAATGATGATCTGCTGATCATCTACTGATCAATTTTCAAGGTCTCATCAAAACCTAAGTTTCCTTAAAGCTATCTAACTTCTAGAAACCTAGCGCTAAAGACTTGACGGTTCACATCATATCCCCCCCGTCATCTTTTGGCAAGTCTAATGTTTTTTGTTACAAAATTGCTCAAATTTCGCCCTAATGTATTATGCTCTTGTGTCGCTAGTTCCGTTGTGGTTCATGCTGGAATTTTAGGAACAGTTTTCTCTAGTAAAATAGCCTCGCATAACACGCTAGCCCCTGCGGGTGACATTCCGATCGATTGGGTAACGATCGCTCCTGAAAAGGAAATCAATCTAGTCAGCCAGGCTCATCAGGGTAATCGTCCACTCTCCTCTTCCACTGCTTTAGATCGGATTTTCGATCGTCTTGTCAATCCAGAATCTGATCAGGGATCTCATTCTAATTTAAACCCCATTCAAGATAAAATTGAAGACCGACTTGAAGATCAAGCTTGGGACACTTTATCTTCAGAAATAAAAGAAAATTCTGAGAATAATTCGACTTCTCGATCGTCCACCTCAACTAATTTGACTAGGGTTGTGCCGAATCCTAATCCTTCAACCCATTCAGAAAATAGTAATTTAACTGAGAGTAATTTAGCTGAGAGTAATTTAACTGAAAGTGATGTAACCGATATACCCCATAAAAACTCAAGCAATCATTCAGCCCCTTCTTACACCTCCCATCGCTCTGGAACCTCAGGTGCGGGAATAGGAACGGCAAAAACAGGACAACCCTCTGAAGGAAAACCTGGAACCTCATCCCAGAGTAGCGGCGATCGATCGGGTCTGGGCTCTGTTCAAACTCCGGCACCCACTCCTATGCCAACGCCACCTCCTACTCCTGTCCCCACGCCACCGCCAGCCCCACCACCACCAGCGCCAGAAGTCTTTGAGTGTGTTGCCTGTCCTCGTCCTGCTTACCCCGCCCAAGCTCGCCGCAGTGGTCACAGCGGGAGTGTACAGGTTATCGTTGATGTTGCCCCCTCTGGAGCGATTGTTTCTGCTTCCCTAGGCTCATCCAGTGGTTCCCCAGATCTCGATCAAGCGGCCATTGATACGGTACAAACCTGGCAGTTTACCACTACTGCTGATGGGCGTTGGGGAGTGCCGGTATATGTGGATTTTGAGTTGGTTGAATAGGAGGAATAATCAGGATTATAAGACCAGACGAATTTGGGATCCATTGGGTGTTTTTTCCACTTCTAATCGAGTTTGAAAAGCTTCCTTAAAACGCGGGATATGGGTAATCATTAAAATACAGCCAAAGTCCTGCGCGATGGCATTAATGGCCGCAACCAAACGATCGCAACCTTCCTCATCTTGGGTACCGAATCCTTCATCCACAATCAGTAATTGTAGGGGCGAACCCGATCGCTGGGCGAGGATCCGGGCCAGGGCTAAACGGATGGCAAAATTAACCCGAAAGGCTTCACCGCCGGAATAGGTTTCGTAGGGACGAGTGCCCCGAATATCCGCAATGCGAATATCTAAGGTATCAATTAATTTGTCCTGGCTGGCCGCACTCCGAGACGATCGCTTGGTAATAAATTGAACGTGGAGTTGATGGGACGTTAACCGGGAAAGGATCGCATTAGTTTCGGTTTCCAGTTGGGGCAGGAGATTTTCAATTAGCAAGGTTTGTAAACCATTTTTACCAAAGGCCTGCATCAGTTCAGTATACAACTGGGCTTGATATTGACAATATTCGAGTTCCTGAGATTTAACCTCCCATTGTTGACTCAGACGCTCTAAAGATAATTTAGTCTGCTCTAAACGGCCTAGGGTAGCCAATTTTTCGTCTAAACATTGACGATCGTGTTGAATCTTATGATGAATTGAAGAGAGATCTATCATGGGTCTTGTTTCAAGGAGATGATCCAACCCTTGTAACTGCTGCTCAATGTCTTGAAATTCTGTTTCATAGCCATTTTTTTTAGTCTGCAAGGCTTGAATTTGTTCCTGTAAAATAGGAATTCGATTTTGAGCTTGTTTTAAGGTCTGATATTGAAGGGAAATATCCTGAGACGATCGGAGAGATTGACGCAGTCGATCGTGGGTTGACAGATCGTAGTCTAGGGCTTCTAAGCTAGTCGTAAGGGTCTGAATTTGTTGATATAAAGTACCCTGTTCTAGGGCTATTTTTTCACTTTCTAAATCAGAAATTTTCTGATCAAGTTCAGGTATTTTTTGCTGTAATTTTAATAATTCTTTTTCCATACCCTGCAATTCCCCAGAGCGCAGATCAGCCCAGCGCCATCGCTCCACTTCTCCTCGTACTAAAGCATGGGAACGATCGTCATAGTTTAAGTCTCTCAGGGTTTGCTCAATTTGAGCGAGTTCCGATTGCAGCCTGGGATCCCATTGCCCTAAGGTCTGACAACGATCGAGTTGATTAAACTCAGCCAAGAGTGTCTCATAGGGGAGTTGGGCTTGTTGAAAATTCAGTAACTGTTGCTGTACCTTTCCCCGTTGTTCCATCAAAAACGGATAGCGATTAATGTCCTGATCAACTCTGCGGTATTCTTCCCTTAAAACCTGAATTTCCCGTTCCGAAACCCTCAATTGATCTTTTACCACTAACAGCATATCGATCATTTCTTGCCGTTGAATCCCTTGATACTGCTGAACCTGTTCCCAGTGAACTTCATCTAAAGGACGGCGGCAAAGGGGGCACTCACTACCGGGCTCTAAGGGCTCTTGCCCCTGTTCCATTTCCTGTAATTGGGATTCATAATCCCGTTGGTGGGCTTGTAAACGTTCCAGAAAATTTTTACGTTCCTGTCCCTTTTCCCGCAATTGACTGCGATAACGCTGAAGTTGATCGAGGCCATGAATCTCCTGATTGAGGTGTAATAACTCCTGCTCCAGGTGGGGAATTTGGGCTTGCATCTGTTGCAGTTGATCTAATTGGGGCAGAAGTTCTCCTAAACGGGCTTGAACTTGGGTTTGAACCTTCTGAAGTTCTAAGTTCAAACTCTCTTGACGATGTTTGAGGGGAATCACTTGCGCCTGTAAGCGATCGAAATGCTCTAGTTTTTGTCTGGCATTTTGTAACTGACTCAGAGCTTGGGTAATTTCTGATTTTTGCAGCAGATGAGTTTCTAGGGTCTGAATATTTTGTTGAATCTGTTCTCTTTGGGTTATCAACTTCTGAAGTTCCAGTTCAAGGGCTTGAAGATTGCGATCGTATTCCCCCTGTAACTGCGATCGTTGTTGCTGTAACGCCTGAAATTGAATGGCTTGATCCGCCAAACGTTCTTCCTGCTGATGTAAGGCTTGCCAATGTAAATAAGCCTCTTCGATGTGCTGAGCATTTTCTAGATAGGGTTGTAGATTTTCAAATTCCTGCCGTACTTTCTCTAAAGTATGTTGACAATCCTCCTGATCCCGCCCAAGCCGATCCCGTTGACTGACTAAAAACGATCGATGGTGCAGCGATCGTTGCTGATCCTGCTCTACCTGTCGCCAGGTTTCTAACTGTAACTGATCCTGAGCCTGTTGTTGCTGTAACGTTTGAATCTCTGCCTGGAGCGTTTGCCACTGTTGCTCTAAGGTATGCCGTTGTTCCAATTGCTGATCAAACTCTTTCAAATTTTCCCGTAAAATCTGAGCTTGGGTATTAAACTGTCGAACTCGTTCCTTTGCCTTTTCTGCCAGTCGATCGTACTGATCCAATTTGAGTAAATCCGCTAACACCTGTTTCCGTTCCGAAGGGCGTTTGAGCATAAACTCATCCGCTCGGCCCTGTCTCAGATAGGACGAATTAATAAAGGTGTCATAGTCTAACCGGAGGGTATCAATAATGCGCTGTTGAGTGCTGCGTACTCCCTTCTCCGTCAGCGATCGAAAATTGAGTTGGGTTTCTGTTAAGATTTTAGACCGATCGTTCAGGGTGGGAGAAGCGATCGTAGCCACTTGAAATTCCAAGACCGTAGACTGTTTACGCTGATGACTTCGTAAAACGCGATAAATTTGTTGATGACTCTGAAAGATCAAATCAACCTTAACTTCAGTCTCGCTACCATGAATTAAATCATCCTCATGTACCGCCCGACTTTGCCCCCACAACACCCAAGTAATCGCCTCTAACAAAGAAGACTTCCCAGCCCCATTACTGCCACAAATACAAATGGTATGTAGACCATCAAAATCAATGTTAGCCTGTTGGTAACTCAAAAAATGTCGCAGGTGTAAACGAAGAGGCAACATCAGCTAGGAATATATCCTCCATTATTAAACATTGGAAGAAAAGAAAAGATACTTCACTAACCCCGCCATTGCCCCCACAATCACCGCTGTAAAGGCACTGCGACTAATCACCTCCTCATTGGCTAAGCGCTTATCAATCCCATTCACCTTTTCCTCCACACGCTTAATTTCCCCCGTTAGCTTTTCTTCCACACGCTTCACCTCTCCCATCAGCTTCTCCTCCACACGCTTGATTTCTCCCTCAACCCGCTTAATTTCGCCGGTTTGTTCCGCAAAACGTACATCGATTTTTTTATCAAGGGTATCGATTTTCTTGTCCAATGCCAGTATGAGATCGCGTAGATCTGAAAAGTTAGGGTCACTCATGGAACTACTCAACTTTTTGATAGCCTGTCCTTCGGCATCATAGCATAGAATTCTTTATCCCTTCCCTAGTCAATTGAGCCAATTTTAACTGTTTAACTACCATAGGGCAGGAGGTAACCTTCTAATTTGATAAACTCAAGGCTGTGGGTTCGATCGTCGTAGATACCATAGCGAATAAAAGCCCCGCCGCCCCTAGGGTAGCCGATCGCCCCAAAACAAATCACATATCGATCGTCTGGGTCTAGGGGATACGCGCCCTGATCAATGTCGTAACCGTGGGACTCTCCGAAAAACTCACAGCGTGAACCATAGAGAACAGGATAATGAAGGTGGCCAATGAAACAAAGCCGTTGAGTAGTCTCACTGAATACATTCCACGCTTCAACCCGATCGCTGATTTTATTCCGACCACGCCGGGGAGAAATATGGGTAAAACAGATCTCTGCTTCAGTGATGTCCTGGGGCAGATCGTTTAACCAATTTTGATGATAGTCAGGCAAATTACAATCATTAAAAACATCATGATTTCCCTGAACCGTAGGAATCTTTAAGTCTTGCATAAGTTCAATCACTTCAACATTAAAAAATCCTCCATCAACCAAATCTCCTAAGCCCATAATCCGATCGATATGGCGAGTTTGGAGATCTGCCAATACACACTGTAATGCGTCCAAATTACCGTGAATATCCGATAAAATTGCGGTTCTCATAATGGCTCAAATCTATAACATTAAAGGCTCCCCGTTTTCTGTAAACTCCACCGATCGAATCCCCCACTCAGATCGACTCAGCAACGTTTCCCGGAGGCTTCCAAAGAGGGCAAGCTGTTCACAACTGGATAACGATCGTAAAGAGCGGGGGGGATCACCGGACAGGGTGGGACGCAGATCTAAAGTGGCTTCCCCTGTGGCAGAATCTACCGCAATACTGTAGTTCAGGGGGCTTAACCCGTCAGGACTGGCGCGAGTTAATAGACTGGTAATACTTGCTTCCAAAGTACGATCGGCGGGTACCGTAATTTGGCTGGGAACTAAATTTTCACAGGTTTGATCAATGCTGTAAATTTCAACACTAACCGTTGCCCCTGTAGGACTTAAGTTAGGACTTAAGCTAGGGTTGGGACTAGGGACAGCAAAGGGAGTCGTGGCAACATCTGGCGCTGGATCGGAACTAGGCACCGAGGGCGGAGTTTCGCAACCACTTAAGATCAGCAGCAGACCTAACAGTACGCATCCCCTGCTTCCCTGACGGTGATTGAATCTGCGCGGTAAGACGTGAGTTAACACTTGAGTCATAACTACCCCCTTTTGCTGAAACAGTTCCAGCTATGCTCCATTCTATCTCTCCTTCATCCCATCTCCCATTAATCCCCCGCCATACCAACATTGGGCAAGATCATCAAGCTGATTCAAAATCTCCATCAGTTGCTGACCGCGATCGGTTAGTCCATAGGTCACCGCTGGCGGGATAGTGGGCTTGTACTCTCGATAGATAATATTTTCCGTTTCCAGCATTCGCAGTCGCTCGGTTAAGACTTTGGTAGAAATATCTTCAATTTCCCGCTTGAGAGCCCCAAATCGCATTGCCCCTTTATGGCAAAGAATCCAGAGGATATATAAAGTCCAAGATCCCGACAATAAAGCCATGAGGACACTGACCGGGCACACTTCTCGATCCTTATGGTTCATCGCAATTGCTCCATTGGTTACTCAAAGGTTACTCAAAAGGGTACTGGTTACTTTGAGGAAACTACTTTTCAATCAAAGTTCATCCCCTTAGCATAGGACAGACCGGATCAAAACCAGGGACAGATCACCCACTGGTTTGTTGAGTTTTTTATCCACCGTTTATCCAACCTGAAGAGAGGGTAATCCCCATGAACGAGCCCGTAATTTTTGACAAGAAACCCACGGTCATGACCCTAGAACCGGGTACCTATTATTGGTGTAGCTGTGGGCGTTCCGCTAAGCAACCTTTTTGCGATGGGGCGCATCAAGGCTCTGGGTTTACTCCCCAAGCTTTTGAGGTAACAGAACAGAAACAGGTGGCTTTGTGTTTGTGTAAAAAGACCCAAAATTCGCCTTTTTGTGATGGCTATCATGCCAAGCTCTAGCCGCCACACCGGATCTTGGTAGGCTTCGATGGCGGCAAAGGGAGAGCCGATTTTTTCTAGGATGTAACCCAGTTCAAAGTAGACGCTGGCTGCTATGGGCTCTGCTGCCGTGGTGGGGCCTGCGTAGGCATTGCCGCTCAGACCTCCATCGGTTACGGGTTCGCCGAGGGGGGAGTATTGACGATCGCTAAAGGGGGGCAGGTAGCCATAGAGGGGATCTGTGCTAAGGGCCGCTTGGAGAGACACGAAGGCCCCATCTAGATCGTCAGTGATGGCCTGCACCTGGGCTAGTTTGAAGTAGAGCAGGGTAAGATCCACTTCTGCACCCGCAAGGTCTGGAGCCACATTTGATGGGTTAGCCCGGTGAATATCCATCGCCTCCTGGTAGCGACTGAGGGCCCCCTCCCAGTTCTGCTGACAGCGTTCTAAATCTCCCAGTGCTTCTAAGACATAGGGATCCTCCACATTACCTGGAGAGATTGAAGAGTCTAGGGCCGAACAATCCACAAAGGGATCGATAAAGGCTTCGGAAACTTCGGCCCTGGCCGGTAAACTTGGTAGAATCAGGGGCAATAATGCTGCCCACAAAGCCGAGACGATCGTGCGGGAATGTCTGGGGTTTCTCAAGGCCAATCTCAAGTTCAAAAGGGGTAGCTCCTTTCACACGTCAACACTAACTAGGCAACGAGGCAACGATGAACTTTAATATACGAGAACGATGCCAAAAAGGGTGGGTCTGTTGACAAAAGTACAGGAGGGATAGGCTTTCCTAAGGCTAATTTGGGCTATACCGTCTTTGACATTACTGCTAGGGTGGAGTAGAGTTCTAGTTAGCAATCAAAACGAAAGGACATAACAGTATGAAACAATGGTATGAAGAACTATTCGAAAATTATGGAATGAAATATGACAACGAGTGCTTCACCCAAGGCACCGTTGGTGAATGCGACTTTATTGAACAAGAGATTGGTTATGATAAGAGCTTAAAAATACTGGATATTGGGTGTGGAACCGGTAGGCATACAATTGAGTTGACAAAAAGAGGTTACACCGTTCTGGGGGTTGACCTTTCAGATTCGCAGTTAGAGCGTGCAAGAGAAAAGGCATCTATGGATAATCTCCAAATTCATTTTCAAAAGCATGATGCCAGAAATCTTCCCTTCCTACATGAATTCGACGTGGTAATCATGTTGTGCGAAGGAGGGTTTTCGCTGATGGAGACTGATGAAATGAACTATCAAATCCTCCGAAATGCTTCTAATGCCCTAACACAGAAAGGGAAACTGATATTTACTACTCTGAATGCCCTATTTCCTCTGTTCCATTCCGTAAAAGATTTTCTTGATTCAAACACGAAAGAAGGAAACGCAAAATGCGACAGTATTTCATTCGATTTGATGACTTTCCGAGAACACAACACCGTACATACCGAAGATGATCTTGGGAATAAAAAGGAACTCCAGTGTAACGAAAGGTATTATACGCCATCGGAAATCGCATGGCTGTTAAAAACCCTTGATTTCAGCGTCATTGACATTTTCGGCGCGAAGCTTGGTGCTTTTAGTCGAAATGATAAATTATCGACTGAGGATTTTGAAATGCTTATAATCGCAGAGAAATGATTGGGAAAATACTAGGCTTACCCAAAGATTAAATGAAAACCTTATGAAACACATCCGCTTTGACTGGGCTATTAAAAAAATACTCAGAGATAAGGCTAACTTTGTTATCTTAGAGGGCTTTATTAGCGAACTTTTGGGGCGATCGATTTTAATTGATTCAATTTTAGAAAGTGAGAGTAATCCGTGGGCAGAGGAAACCAAGCTGAATCGTGTGGATGTTTTAGCACGGGGCGATCGGGGAGAGTTAATGTTGATTGAAGTTCAAAATAGTACGGAGCAGGATTATTTCCATCGAATGCTTTATGGTGTTTCTAATTTAATTACAGAATATCTCGATCGGGGTGAACCCTACGGGAAGGTGAAGAAAGTTTATTCCATTAATATTGTGTATTTTTCCCTAGGCAGAGGGAATGATTATATTTATCAAAGTCAGTTTGAATTTATCGGTCGCCATCAAAACGATCGTTTAAGCCTCTCTCCTACCCAAAAACAACTGTTTGATAGAGAAGAAATTTATCAAATTTTTCCAGAATATTTTATTATTCAGGTGAATAAATTTCCTGATATTACCCAAGATACCTTAGATGAATGGGTTTACTTTCTCAAAAATAGTGAAATTCCTGAAACTTTTCATGCCAAAGGCTTACCGGAAGCTAAAGAACGCCTGACGGAAGAACAATTACCCCCCGAAGAACGATCGTCCTATCATCAATATCTCAAAGACAAACAGTATGAAATTAGTATTTTGGAAACCACAAAAGCTGCTGCCAAATTAGAAGCAGAGCAAAGCATGGCTAGAAAGATGAAAGAATCTGGTTTAGGGATTGACTTGATTAGCCAGGTCACGGGACTGACGATCGCTGAGGTGGAGAATCTCTAGAATAAACCTGGATTTTCTAATCCACTTCACCCTCCTTGAGGGCTGCTACTGCCGCTTCCAAAGTGATTGTTATGTATTGCAAAGCTCCCCCTATGAAGTGCGATCGTTCATGTTGTAGCGATCGTATTTTGGGGTATGGATGACGGACGAGCACCTACCATTAAGCAATGATCTTCTTCAACAAGATGAAGAGTTTGAGGCGATCGCTGATCGTCTAGCTGATGAATTTCAAATTTATGTTGGAGACACCATACCTTTCCTGTCAGATTATTCTGTTAGTCGAGCGGGAATTTATGAGGAGCATCCCTGATTGTGCTTTACTTGATAGACTAAGGCTAACTTTAACTTTATTCAACTTGCTGAGCATCTGCCATGATTGCCCCTACCCTGGCTCCTTATGGTTCCTGGACATCTCCCATTACCGCTGATTTAATTGTCGCCAGTACGATCGGCCTGGTGGGAACAGACTTAGATAATGAACTGATTTACTGGCAAGAGATGCGCCCTCAGGAGGGGGGGCGGAATGTCATTGTTTGCCAACGGCGGGATGGCTCGGTGGAAACCCTCACCCCAGCCCCCTGGAATGTCAGAAACCGTGTGCATGAATATGGCGGAGGTTCCTTTACCGTGGCAGAGGGAAAGGTGTACTTCAGTAATTTTGCAGATCAGCGTCTGTATCAACAGGAAGGCCCTCAGACCCCCGTGGCCCTGACCCCCGCCCTCACCCCTGAAAGTAAGTTACGCTACGCCGATGGGATTATCGATCGCTCCCGCCAACGCTGGATTGGAGTGAGGGAAGATCATCGTACCAAAGCAGAAAATATCGAACTAGAACATACCAAACTAGAAAATACTGAAGCAGAAAATACGATCGTCGCTATCTCCCTCACCGCCGATACTCCTCAGGAGGGAACCGTACTGGTCTCCGGCCAAGATTTTTATGCTGCTCCTCGCCTCAGCCCCGATGGAACCTACTTGGCTTGGATTAGCTGGGTTCACCCCCAAATGCCCTGGGATGGCACTGAACTGTGGGTGGCTCCGGTTCTAGAGGATGGCTCTTTGGGCGAAGCTCAGAAAATTGCGGGGGGGGCAGAGGAATCGATCGTTCAGCCGGAATGGTCTCCGGGGGGCGTTTTGCACTTCGTCAGCGATCGGTCTAACTGGTGGAATTTGTATCGGTGGCAGGGGGGAACGATCGAACCTTTATATCCCAAGGCAGCGGAATTTGGTCAGCCCCAATGGGTGTTTGGCCAGTCTAACTATGGGTTTTTATCGGAAACGGAAATTCTCTGTATGTGGTCTGAACAGGGGCAGAGTTTTCTGGGCATTTTAGACACCGTGAGCCAACAACTCACCGATCTGCAAGTTCCCTACCGGGATTTAGGGGGGCTGCGGGTGAATGGTAAACAGGCGGCTTTTATTGGGGCAACCCCCGATCGTCTCAGTGAAGTGGTGAGCATTAGCCTAGAGTCTGTGCGCCAAAGAAAACCCGCATATCAGGTCTTGAAAACCGCAGGGGAACTTAAGGTTAACCCCGCCTATTTTTCTACCCCGGAACCTCTGACCTTTCCCACGGAAAACGGAGAGGAAGCCTACGGAATTTACTATCCCCCCTGTAACCCAGACTATCAGGCCCCGGCAGGAGAGCGCCCGCCCTTACTGGTCAAAAGTCACGGCGGCCCCACCTCCGCCACCCGCAGCAGCTTAAATCTCGGCATTCAGTATTGGACAAGTCGGGGGTTTGCGGTTTTAGATGTGAATTATCGGGGTAGTACGGGCTATGGTCGAGCCTATCGGGAAAAACTGAAAGGACACTGGGGCATTGCGGATGTGGCGGATTGTGCCTACGGCGCTAAATTTTTGGTAGAGCGGGGATCCGTGGATAACGATCGTTTAGCTATTGACGGCGGCAGTGCGGGAGGCTACACCACTCTCTGTGCCCTGACTTTTACCGATGTCTTCAAAGCGGGAGCCAGTCGGTATGGGGTCAGCGATCTCACCGCCCTCACCCAGGATACCCACAAATTCGAGTCCCGTTATTTAGACAGTTTAGTGGGGCCCTATCCCGAAGCCAAAGCCATCTACGAAGCCCGATCGCCCATTCATCATACCGAGCATCTCAACTGTCCCGTGATTTTTTTCCAAGGTCTAGAAGATCGCATTGTGCCCCCCAACCAAGCAGAAACGATCGTCGAAGTCCTCAAGCAAAAAGGGATTCCCGTAGCCTATGTTCCTTTCCCGGAAGAACAGCACGGGTTTCGCAAAGCGGAAAATATTAAACGTTCCCTAGAAGGAGAATTGTATTTCTACGCTCAGGTCTTTGGTTTTCAATTAGCAGAAGCGATCGATCCGGTGGAGATTTTTAACCTTTAAGTCCAACGGGTAAGTCCAACGGAATCCAAACCTTAAAACACCCGCTGCGGGATCTCTATGGTGGCTCTAATTTCTACTCATAGTCAGAATCGCTTTGGGGTCAGCCTCCCATTGGTTTTTAGCCTTGAACAGTTTATAATCGCTTCAGCTTAGAGGTCTTCTGGAACCTCTGCCCCTCCAACTCTCAGTACATTCTTTCTGGTACATCCATGTTAACCTCCCTGCTGATTACGGGTAATCAATTTCTGAGTGACCTGAAGGCTCATGGCGCTCTGGCACTCTATGCGCCCCTGGAAGGGGGATTAGAAGGCCGCTATCAGCGTCGTCTACGCACCAAGGGCTATGAAGTGGTTCATCTAACAGCGCGGGGCTTAGGGGATTTGTCGATGTACCTCACGGGAGTGCATGGGGTGCGCCCTCCCCATCTGGGCAAAAAGAATATTGGCCAAGAGGGAGCCGTCGGGCCGGTTTATTACATTCCCCCCGTGTTCCAGTATCGGTTGGTGAACCTGCCCCCCAAGGCTGAGGGAGTTGTGCTCTGGCTGGTGGAAGGCAATATCCTCTCCGATCAGGAATTAGACTATTTAATGACCCTGCCCAAGCAAGATTCCCGCTTAAAAGTTGTGATTGAAATGGGCGGCGATCGTCAGGTCTCTTGGAAACCGTTACGTCAGTTGGTGAGCGCGGCTTGAGTGAGTACGCATTAAACTTGTCCCCTTCACCCCTCCGATCGTTGTGGGGGGGGCATTGGTTTAAGTTAATCTGTGGAGCCAGTTACCAGCACCTCCCGGCCATTGAGCATTTAACCCGTGTCTATGCCCTAGCGGGGGCAGATTGTATTGATATTGCAGCGGATCCGGCGGTGCTTGCCGTAGCCCGTCAAACCTTGGATACCTTATGGGAATGGGGCGATCGGTTAGGCATCGGGGTCGATCGTCCTTGGCTCATGGTCAGCGTCAACGATGGCGAAGATCCCCACTTTCGCAAAGCCGTCTTTGATCCTCAGCAGTGTCCGGCGGACTGCCCTCGTCCCTGCGTGAACCTGTGCCCCACCCAGGCGATCGTTTTTGAAGACAGGTTACCCCTCCAAAATACCAGCATCCTCCAGAGGGGCGTACAGAGCGATCGATGTTATGGCTGTGGTCGTTGTTTGCCCGTGTGTCCCCTGCAACACATTCACACCCAATCCTACGTTGTACCCGCGACGGCATTGCTGCCCCAAATCATCAACGATCGGGCCATTGATGCCTTGGAACTCCACACCCAGGTGGGACATGAAACCGCTTTTAAAACCCTGTGGAAAACGATCGGATCGGGGGTTTCTCATCTCAAACTATTAGCCATCAGTTGTCCCTTTGCTCCCGATGTTTTGGACTATTTACATTGGATTTCTGAATTCATTAATCCCCTCCCCTGTTTACTCCTTTGGCAAACCGATGGTCGTCCCATGAGTGGCGATATTGGCGCGGGAACCACCCACACCGCTATTCGCTTTGCCCAAGACTTACTCCGCACCGATCTACCGGGATTTGTGCAACTGGCAGGGGGCACCAATGGCTACACCGTCCCAAAGTTAAAAAGCCTAGGGTTATTATCCCGATCGTCCCTCAATTCAAGCTCAGAACTGGGCCGCAAAGTTTCTGGAATTGCCTACGGGAGTTACGCCCGCAAACTCCTAGATAGTGCCCTAGAAAAATGTCCAGGAAGCGATCGGGTAGAAGATTATACCGCTTGGCTGCGGGCAACGGTGTGGGAAGCGCAGGCTTTAGTCAAACCCTTAAAAGAGGGAATTAGCTGATCGGAAATTAGCTGATCAAGCTGATCAAAATGGAAGCCTCCAGTTATAGACCACCGCTACAGTACGAAACAAAAACGTTATGGCAATGCAGATGATCAAGGCTAATGGGGCGAGAAAATCAAGCCGGAGCATGACAATATAAACCCACGCCCCCGTAAAAGCACAGGTGGCATTCAGGGGTTCCGTCGATTGAAACAGTAGAGGCTTACGATTGCACAAAACATCACGCAATACGCCCCCAAAAGTTGCCGTAATTACACCAATAAAAGAGGCCGGTAAAGCGGGGGTGTGCATCTCCAAAGCAATTCCCACACCGGAAGCCGTAAACAAACCTAACCCCAGCGCATCAATGAGGATTAAAATCCAGCGGCTTGAAAAATCTTTGTTGAATTGTAGCGCCAGAAGAGCGATCGGCGATAGTAGTAAAACATAGAGAATAAACTCCCAGTGGACAATCCAATAGAGGGGGTAATTACCCAGAAGAATATCCCGCAGTGTCCCCCCACCAAAAGCAGACACCAAAGCGATCGTTAAGACCCCAACATAATCGAAATGACACCGACGGGCATGAATCATTCCTGAGTAGGCAAATACTAAAATTGCAGTAATTTCAATAACAAATAATGTCATTTTCATGGGGTAACCATTGACCACTCGATCGTTCTGGGGAATAATCAAAACTGTAGACACATTGTAGACCTCAGCCAGTCCTATATCTCTACGATCGTTGTTATCGACATTATCGACTCTAGAACATTCTTTTTAAAGCACCAGACCTATCCCCCACTCCCCACTCCCCATTCCCTATTCCCCATTCCCTATTCCCTAAAAATGACCCTCCCAGATCTACCCCTCCCCAACTCCGATCGCTGGTGGATGCAGCGGTGTCTTGATCTCGCCCGTCGTGCAGAGGGACGCACTGCTCCTAATCCCCTCGTGGGAGCGATCGTGGTGGCTGGGGAAAATCCCCAGCGGGTTTTAGGGGAAGGGTTTCACCCTGGAGCCGGTCAACCCCATGCGGAGGTGTTTGCCCTTGAGGAAGCGGGAAGTGCGGCCCAGGATGCCACGCTTTACGTCAATCTGGAGCCCTGCAATCACTATGGACGCACTCCGCCCTGCACCGAAGCCATTTTACGATCGGGAGTCCGTCGGGTGGTGGTGGGGATGGTGGATCCGGATCCGAGGGTTTCGGGGGGAGGCATCGATCGCTTACGACAGTCGGGGCTGACGGTGGAGGTGGGGATTGAGGAGGCAGCCTGTCAAGCCTTGAATGAAGCTTTTGTCCATCGGATTCAGCAGCAGCGCCCCTTTGGGATTTGGAAATATGCCATGACCCTGGATGGCAAAATTGCCAGTACCACGGGCCATAGCGCCTGGGTCACCAGTGCCCAAGCCCGATCGGCGGTTCATCGGCTGCGGGCGGTGTGTGATGCGGTGATCATTGGTGGCAATACGGTACGTCAAGATAATCCCCATTTACATAGTCATGGTGTGGTCACCCAAGAAGGATTAGGTCGTGAACCCCTGCGGGTGGTGATGAGTCGATCGTTTCAACTGCCGGTTACAGGGCATCTGTGGGATGTGACGATCGCTCCCACCCTGGTTTTTACAGCGGCAGATAGTTTTACACGGGAAGTGGAGCGGGTGAAAAGCCTTGAGGTTCAAGGGGTAGAGGTAATTCCCCTGCCCCAACTCACGCCCCTCGCCGTCTTGGCCCATCTGAATGAGCAGGGGTGTCTGTCGGTGCTGTGGGAATGTGGGGGAACCCTGGCAGCTGAAGCCCTCAAAGCAGGCTGTATCCAAAAGGTCTGGGCCTTTATTGCTCCTAAATTCATCGGCGGCACTCAAGCACCCTCGCCACTGGGGGATCTGGGGCTCGATCGCATGGATCAGGCTCTTGCCTTGGAAAAGATGACCGTCTCTAGCTTTGGGCCAGACTGGTGCTTACAGGGATATATTTCGTCGGGAATTGTCAGATTTTGCTGATATTAATAACAAATATGTTGAAATTCGTGCCGGAGGTCTAAGAATTTCCTTAAGAGGAGGGACAGATCTGGGTAATGGGGATGACAATGCTCAAACCTGACTAGACCTTTGTGAAGCGATCGACTATGAAAAATTCCCATTCCCCATTTTCCCCCCAAAAACAAGGTTTATATGATCCCCAGTTTGAACATGATGCCTGTGGGGTCGGGTTTGTGGTTCATCTCAAGGGACAAAAATCCCACGAAATTGTGGAGCAAGCCCTGCAAATCCTGGTGAATCTGGAACACCGCGGGGCGGTGGGGGCAGAGCCCAATAGTGGCGATGGGGCAGGGATTTTAGTGCAGTTGCCCGATCGCTTTTTCCAAAAGGTTGCTCCGGCGGCGGGGATTACGCTGCCCCCTGCGGGTCACTATGGGACGGGGCTGATTTTTACCTCACCAGAGGAGTCGGTTCGCCAAGCCAGTTGCCAGAAGTTTGAGGCGATCGTGGCAGAGGAGGGGTTGGTGTTTTTGGGCTGGCGATCGGTGCCCACAAATAACGCGGATCTGGGGGCAACGGCCAAACGATCGGAACCGAAGCTGCTTCAGGGGTTCATTGGCCGGGGTGCGGATGTAGCGGATGACCTCAGTTTCGAGCGCAAACTCTATGTGGTGCGGCGGCGATCGGAGTTAGAAATTCGCCAGAGTGGTTTAGATCCCTTTTGGTATCCCGCCAGTTTGTCCTGTCGCACCATGATTTATAAGGGAATGCTCACCCCCCTTCAGGTGCGGGACTATTTTCTGGATTTACAGGATCCGGACTTAGACAGTGCCCTCGGCTTAGTTCACTCCCGGTTTAGTACCAACACCTTCCCCAGTTGGGAACGGGCTCACCCCAACCGCTACATCGCCCACAATGGGGAAATCAACACCCTGCGGGGCAATATTAACTGGATGCGGGCGCGGGAGTCCTTGTTTGAGTCGCCCCTGTTTGGGGAGTCTTTGAACCGGATGCGCCCCATTATTGATCAGCAGGGCAGTGACTCCGCCATTTTTGATAATGCCTTGGAATTACTAGCGTTATCGGGACGATCGTTGCCCCATGCGGTGATGATGATGATTCCCGAACCCTGGACAGAGCATGAGTCCATGGCGGATGACCTCAAGGCCTTTTATGAGTACCACGCCTGTTTGATGGAACCCTGGGACGGCCCCGCTTCCATTGCCTTTACTGATGGGACGATGATGGGGGCCGTACTCGATCGCAATGGGTTGCGCCCCTCTCGGTACTATGTCACCCACGATGATTTAGTGATCATGTCCTCCGAGGCGGGAGTGTTGCCCGTAGCACCAGAGCGGGTGGCTAAAAAAGGTCGTCTGGAGCCGGGGCGGATGTTCCTGGTGAATATGGAAGAAGGGCGGATCGTGGCCAACGAAGAAATTAAACAAGCCATGGCCAGCGCCCACCCCTATCGCCAGTGGTTAGATCAGTATCAGGTGAAGGTGAGTGAGTTATCCACTTCAGACCAACCCTCCCAAGAGGGGAATGGAGCCACTCAACACTCAAAACTCAACACTCAAAACTTGCTCCAACGCCAGCGGGCCTTTGGCTACTCCTTTGAGGAACTGCGCCTACTCCTAACTCCCATGGCTCAAAATGGGGTAGAAGCCGTGGGAGCCATGGGCACCGATACCCCCCTCGCGGCCCTCTCCGATCGGCCTAAACTCCTCTACGACTACTTTAAGCAACTCTTTGCCCAGGTCACCAACCCCCCCATTGACTCCATTCGGGAAGCCATTATTACTTCCCCCGTCACCACGATCGGCAGTGAGCGGAACTTACTGAACCCAGAGCCCCAGAGTTGTCACCTCTTGCAACTGTCTACTCCGGTGATTACCGACGGGGAGTTAGGAGCCCTGAAGCACATTACCCAACCGGGTTTTCAGTCCATTACATTGCCCATTTTGTTTGATCCCAGTGGGGGAGTGGCAGCCCTAGAAGCCTCTCTGGAAGGTCTGTTTGCCGCAGCGGATCAGGCGATCGAGTCCGGGGTCAATATCCTAATTCTCAGCGATCGGAATCTGGATGAAAACCATGCCCCTATTCCCGCGCTACTGGCCGTCGGGGGACTCCATCACCACCTGGTTCGCAAGGGAACCCGTACCCGTGTGGGCTTAGTGCTAGAGTCCGGTGAACCCCGTGAAGTGCATCATTTTGCCGTCCTTCTGGGCTATGGTTGCGGTGCCATTAACCCCTACCTCGCCTTTGAAACGATCGCGGATTTGATGGCGGAGGGCATTCTCACGGGCATTAGCTACGACAAAGCCTGTGCGAACTACATCAAAGCAGTTACCAAAGGGGTGATTAAAATTGGTTCTAAAATTGGCATTTCCACGATCCAAAGTTATCGCGGTGCCCAAATCTTTGAAGCGATCGGTTTGCACTCCTCCGTCATTGATCAGTACTTCACCTGGACGGCTTCCCGCTTAGAAGGGGTGGACTTAGCTGTAATTGCCCAGGAAGCGATTCTGCGCCACCACCAGGGCTTTATCGATCGCTCCCCAGAGGCGGAAACCTTGGCAGTGGGGGGTGAGTACCAGTGGCGTAAGGAAGGAGAAGAACACCTGTTCGCCCCTGAAGTCATTCACTTACTGCAACGGGCCGTGCGGGAAAATGACTACGAACTTTATAAACAGTATGCCGCCAAGGTCAACGAACACGGTCAGCAGTTCTTCCGCATTCGGGACTTACTGGACTTCAAAGCACGGGAACCCATTCCCCTAGAGGAAGTGGAGCCCATTGAAGCGATCATGAAACGGTTTAAAACTGGGGCCATGAGCTACGGCTCCATCTCCAAGGAAGCCCACGAAGCCCTAGCCATCGCCATGAACCGCATTGGGGGCAAATCCAACACCGGGGAAGGGGGAGAAGACCCAGAGCGTTACACCTGGACGAATGAGCAGGGGGATTCTAAAAACAGTGCCATTAAGCAGGTGGCTTCCGGTCGCTTTGGGGTGACCAGTTTGTACCTGTCCCAAGCGAGGGAGTTACAGATTAAAATGGCTCAGGGGGCAAAACCCGGCGAAGGGGGGCAACTGCCCGGATTGAAGGTCTATCCCTGGATTGCCAAAACCCGCCACTCCACCCCCGGTGTGGGACTAATTTCCCCCCCGCCCCACCACGACATTTACTCCATTGAAGACCTGGCGGAGTTAATTCACGACCTCAAAAACGCCAACCGCCAAGCGAGGGTCAGTGTCAAATTGGTGTCGGAAGTAGGGGTCGGAACGATCGCGGCGGGAGTGGCCAAAGCCCATGCAGATGTGGTACTGATTTCCGGCTTTGACGGCGGCACGGGTGCTTCTCCCCAAACCTCCATTAAACACGCGGGACTGCCCTGGGAGTTAGGACTGGCGGAAACCCACCAGACCCTAGTGTTAAATAACCTCCGTAGCCGCATTGCCGTGGAAACCGACGGCCAAATGAAAACCGGTCGGGACGTA
>DALYGI010000020.1:14087-21811 GCA_031971595.1 Prochlorotrichaceae cyanobacterium CTOTU29312 | reverse complement strand
GGTCGCTGCTTCTGCGATCGTGGTGGGTAAGGTTTGCATGATGTTCTAGGGGAAGTGTTAGGGTGGAATGCTCAGTTCCTCTGTTTACAGGGCAAAAAACAGATCACGCCGAGGACTATGCTGATGCTCAAACATCGAGAGTTTATCGTGGGTTAAATGCTCCTCCTTGAATGGCATTGGAGGAAGCATCGATGGAATCTCAAGATCTATTTTTTACGGTCGTTAAACAACGATCACAAACATACACTTCACCATAGTTGCTCTCCCGATAGAACATCATCAATTTGCAATGGGTTGCACGACATTCTCTACAAGATTCGGAACCACTTGTTTCTTTTCTAGTACCTCTTTTCGATGTTAGAATGAGTGGTGGCTTCGGATCTAATGTGCGCTCAGGTAGCTCATACTTCCGTTTCCTTTTCTTTCTCTTACCTTTATTTTTCATCAGTGTTTCAACTCTAAAGAGGTCATTTAGGAATGAGGTTATTGACGATCGTTCTTGGCGATCGTTCTAATTAGGCTTAAACCATTCATAAAAAACTGAGTTAATTCATCACATCAAATCCTCCACAAATTCAGAAATGGGTTGTTGTGAACAATTCAGGGCAAGATTATAAGTACGGCTAAATAGTTGGAGTAGTTGAATGTCATTCATGGGAGTAGGGGGTAACGATCGTTTTCACTGGTCAGCCACTTGGAGAAGTGACAGGGCAGAGTTCTCTGCTAGTTCTTGATCGTTTCAAAGACTGCGCTCTATTCCTTTTCAAAAGATTGATTCTTGAACTTTAGAGTCCGGCAATTCTCCGTTACGGTACGTCGGACATCATCAGGAACCCCTTCTGGGATCTCAGCTTGAATCTCAAGGCTGATATAAACTTTCGCGCCGTTTAAGGCTGTAAGGTGCTGAATCACCTCATTAGCGATCGCTGAAATATCCCGATTAACTCGCATAGCATCAATTTCCACATTCCCCTGAAATCTACGCAAAAGTGGGGGTTGATTATCTTTCCCCTGCTGATCATCAGGTGTGGGATCGCCACTGGGAACAACTGATGGAGGTTTTGAAGTTTTTCCTCCATTGTTAACCGTTGGAGTTGCAATCGGAGTGGTTCGAGTGGACTGGGCCTTTTCAGCATCAAACTGTTGTTGGGCAATATCAGGTTTAACCAGGAGGCTTTGAGCACTAATGGTTGGGTGAACGCCGGTTCCTGCTTTTAATCCAAGGTATTTGCCTTTTTCTTCATCGAACCCATCAGCATAGGCAAAATTATCGGCCCAAATTGTTGAGTTCACGCCATCTTGAATAGATTCCAGTAACACAGAGGAGTTCTTGAGTCGTGGCAGATAGAGATACTGCGATAGATACTCCCAGAGGCGTTTAAGATCAATATGATTACTCTCTCGCCAAAGATAGCGATCGAGGGCTTCGATCCGTAAATTGGTGCCTGCAAAGCTAGGGAGTAAATCACCTTCATAAACTGCTTTTCGACTAGCTCGCACGATAGGGGAATCCTGCCCTTGCAGTCGGGTTTCCTTCCACTCAATGCTACCCTGAGCCTCTGGCTGAATAGGAATGAGAAGCCACTGATAAGTATCACAAAGGGTATTCTCAAGTTCTTTTTTAGTGCTATCCCGTTTTGTTATAGCCTGACTCCGCTGAAAATTATCAAGATTGAGAGACTGCTTCTTATCGTCAGCCAGAATAGCTTCCCAGGCTAGGTACTGAGCAGTATTGCGTTCCAGATTTTCAATTTTGGTCTTATCTGGTGCTAGGAACAGCAGGGTGTTCTTGTGGTACCGAGGGCTGCTTCCCTTTTGGTTGAGGGTGGCTTCTACCCATTGCCGAGCCGGGCTATCGTCAGTGAGACGACTATGGGGATGTTGCGGATGCAGCACGACTAACCGAACGCCTAAAGTGGGGTCATCGGGAATATCGGCGCTGGACTCTGGGGCCACATGAACTGCACTGAATTCCCCCCGGCTTTTATCAGCTTTGAAGCGCTTGGTGATTTCTTCCCAGACAGGGTAACGATCGCTGAGTAGCTGGTCTGCCCGCTCTTGAGCGGTGCGGTTTACATTGGGTTGGGTGGAAATCCAGTAACGGTTGCCGTCGATGTAGAGATAGGTCGCCTGATCGGTGAGCCGTCGCAGGGCATCCCCAAAGGTGGCTACATTCTCCCCCGGTTGGACGCAGCCCAGTTTGACCCGACGATCTTCTAACCCTCTATTGGCCGCCCGTAACGTAGGGGCTGACCCCATGTAAATGGTTCGAGCAACTCTACGGCAAGCAGAGTAACGCCCCAAATTGGGGTTATCCCGATCGAGCTTAATGGGTAAGGAGTTAACCCCGTCTACGTCTTTATCAATGACGGGTAGCCAATTATCTTCTAGGTAGCGGGTGAGTTCGGACTGCACCTGCTGATCGTCCATTGGGATGTGGGCAGACATAATCATCAGGCTTTGGTCGTTGCGCTCCCAGAGCGAATGAATGACCTTCGCCATGAGCCGTAAGACCCCACGAGTGCGCTGAAATTTATCCAGGGTAGACCAATCCGAATAGAGGCGATCGAACAGTTCTGGATGGAGGGGATAGGCAGCTTTCATCCGACGTTCGTAGTCAGACTCTTTACACTCCCCTGGAAATTCGGCGGATTGCGATCGGTACATTTCCGAAAAAGCCCGCAGGACGGCATCCCGCTGTACAAAGAAACTCGGATCTGATGTACTTTCAAAGAGTCGCCGCCGTACAATTTCAAAACTTTCTTCCGCGTTGGCGGGTCGCCAGGGAGACTCTACCCGACCGATCGCATTTTTCAGCCTGTCCAGGGCTTCCTTACCCCGATCGCCGCCAATTTCATTATCAGAAGCAGGAATACTTACTACTAGCAAGGTGTTCTTGGCATTTTTGGCAGATTCACTGAGGGTTTGGGCAAAGGTAAATTGAGTATCAAAACTGCCTCCGGCTAAATCGCTCTGTTCGTGTAACTGTCGGGCATAGGCAACCCACTCATCAATCAGAATTAAACAGGGTGAATAGCGGTTAAAAAGTTCTGTGAGGACGTTGCCCGGATTGGTTGAGGTTTCGTCTGATCGGCGCACCATTTCATAGCCTTCAGCCCCCCCCAGTTGCCATGCCAGTTCTCCCCAGAGGGTCTGAATTACAGGGCGTTGGGCCGCAGATGGGCCATAGGGCACGATGCCGCTAGCCTGGAGTTTGTTACCGACAAGAACGGCAATATTTACATTTTGGGGTGGTGCGTCTAGTCCGACTTCTTGAAAGATGGGTTCCGTGCCGGGAAGATCTGCCATGTAGAGAACGCAGCAGAGGTGAAACAGGGCCAGCATGGCATGGGTCTTGCCACCGCCAAAGTTGGTTTGTAGTTCAATTACGGGATCACCGCCTAAGCCACTAAGCCGTAGAAGCGCATTTCTGAGCAGGTATTGAAGTCCTTCTGTTAGGTAAGTGCGGCGATAGAACTCGGTGGGATCTCGATATTCGTCAGAGCCTTGATCCAGATAAACCTGCCAGAGATCCGCAGCAAATTCTGCTTGCTGAAATTTCCCTTTGGCAACATCAGGGTGAGGAGTGGCCAGTTCGCGCCAGGGCTTTAACCCGGAGAGGGGCTGCCCTTCTGTAGGAGCTACGGCTGCCCGTCGAGTTTCCCTTCGGGCCTGATCTTCAAAGCGGACTCTGAGCAGTTCTTGTTTTTGCTTCTCCACTTGATCTGCTTCGGTTGCAGAAATCGCAGTGAGGAGACGGGTGATGCTATCTAAAGCGCGATAGGCATCATCTGTAGTAAAGGTAGATTTATGTGCCCAATCATTTCGCGTAGTCCGCAGTTCACTCACTAGGGTACGCTCGGATTGTCCCAATGTTTGCTTAAAAACACTGTTCCATTGTTCCCACATCACAATCAGTAGGGCTGAAATATCTTCCCTGAGAACGGTCTGGACATCTTTGTTCCTAACATAGTTATCCGGTAGGCTAGAGGAAGCAGGGATGAGCCAACGCTTTCCATGTATAGCCTGCATTTCTCGTTCAACAAAGGGATATAGACCCTGCTTTAGCAGTGTGAGGGCTCGTCCGACTCGTTCGTGGTTACTGATGGCCATAGCTTTACTGGGAGTAACAATAGTGACTGTTTATGTGCGATTAATGAAGGTCTTTAATGAGTGTGTTGAGGAGTAACAACATTAGGACAAAGAAACTGAATTGTGATTCCGGCGGAGGTGAGTTCTTTGTAATGGTTTGCCCAATCGGAATCGGTGGCATTCAGAATGGGGGGTGGGGGTTTAGCCACGATCGCTACGGCGACAAATTTGTGATCGGAAGGGTCAAAAGTTGCCAATTCTGGATCGGCAGGAAATTCGGCAAAACTATTGCCTTTGGGGGTAATTTTGACCTGCTCAACGCAAGTCATATTCTTAAGATTTGTTAGCACCCATTTCAGAAATGAATCTCCTAGTCCTGGTTGTCCACTCGGGTTAACTTTGTGTTTATATTCATTCAAAATGAGCCATTGATCATCGATGACGATTTGTCCTTGTTGTTGTATGTGGCGCAGGGCTTGGGCTGCTTTCAAGCAGCAAGAGGTTGTGGCTTGGGGACAATCCTTTTGGCCATTGGCGGCAATTAGCACATTGGTATCCACGATCGCTCTTTCATTCATGATTGTAGATCTCCTTGTGCTTGCTGTTGGCGGGTCATGGCTGCTTCGGTCATGGCAAATATATCCCCCATTTCATCTCCGAAAAAGTCTGGGGGCCAGTTGGCAATGTTGCCGAATAGATCGAGTTGGAGGGGCGTTAATTGTGATCGCCCTTGGTTATTATCAATGTCACAAAAGTATAGGCGTATATCTTCAGGAGTTACCCCGTCTTTTTCTTCGGCAATACGACGTTGGAGGCGGCGGAGGAGATGTTCACTGTGGCTTTCGACAATAAGCTGTAGGTTACGGGTTTTCATTGCATCGATAAAGACATCAGCCAGACCAGCTTGTACGGAGGGATGAAGATGGATTTCGGGTTGTTCAAGGATAATTGTTGAACCTTCGGGGGCGTAATAACAGAGAACAAGGACAGGGAGAACTTGGGACACCCCAAACCCTACATCCGTAATGAGGACTTCTGAACCGTTGGGAGTACGTTTTACTTTGACTTCGTAATCTTTACGATTTTTAGCGATCGCTTTGACTTTAAAGTCATAAATTAGCCCTAAATCTTTGAGCCATTGGGCAACTTTCTGTTCGATGGTAATTGTTTTCCGACCTTGTTTGAGTGTGGGGAGTTTACCGGAGGCAAGGAGAGCAGGAATTGCAAGTTCTCCACGATCGCCCACATCTTGGGGAGGATCACCGGCCCATGTATAGATTCTTTTTGGATATTCCCGCAGGGGTCCAAGGTAATAGGTTTGCTGAAAACGTTTTTCGAGGGCAAGCACGAAGTCAGAGAGAAAACTGGTGTTTTGGTAATAGCCGGTGGCTTCATCGGGGAAACCGTAGCATTTGATAGGGGCACTGAGGGGCCAGACTCGTCCTTTCGTCCGTTTAGCTGTATAGCCTTCCGAGATCAGTTTGTATTCCGGGTGCTGTTGAATCTTATCAGTTTTGCGCTCTAGACCAAATGTGATAGTTGATCCTTCATTTTTAGCCTTTTGGTTAATGAAATCATAGGTAAATTTCTGAGCTTGAATGATGTCATCTGCAAGGATGATGGCACTACTAAAGGTGAGTCGATCGAAGCGAAATAGGATTTTATTGTCTTTAGGATCAGGAATTTCGAGGGTTTTGGGGAGTTGCCACTGGATGGAAAATTTTACGGGCTGATCAATGCTGTGGCGATGGACAAGATCGTAAATGGTGCCGAGATCCACGTAGCTGCGATCGTCTCCTAGGTGTAACACTCTTTGACGATCGCTGGATTCGATAGTTTGTTTGAGCAGTAAGAAAAATTGCAGAATGGTGGACTTTCCTGAGCTATTTCCGCCAAAAAATCCAGTGATCGGGCCCAGTTCTATTCTGTTGGTATCTTGCCAGGATTTAAAGTTTTGGAGATGGATGGAGTGAAACATAATGATTTAAGAGCACTACTCGCAGTCAATTAATTAATTAAAGAAGGGATGTTTGGATAGCATCAGAGGGAGAAAACTCACTAGCTAACCTATTGATTTCGGGCCAGGAGATGACCAGGCTGTTGTAAGCGATCGCTTCCTTTGTCCAGCCTTTCCGATCGCAGAGGCTATAGAGTCGATAGGCTAAGTCCCGTGCAGCTTCGCCCCGATCGCCTAATTTAGCCAGGAGTTCAGCAGCCCCCATTTCTCCGTTTTGGTCTAAGGTTCGGATAAGGTACTGAGCGACTTCCCAATCGGGCATCCGGTCATCAGTCGCAGGATCCCAATCCGATTTCAGTTCCTCTCGTTTGAGGAGGCGTACTTTGCCCCCCTTTGCTTCTAGGATGCCCGCATCTTCCATGCCTTTTACACTTATATTTCTGGCTTTACTGAGGGTTTCCGCTTTGCCATATTGTCCTTCGGTGAATTGGTATTGCTCGAACCAGGTCAGTGCCCAGCGGGTATCACCGTCAAATTCTCCTTCCTGTTCCGTGAGAAATTCATCCAGGATTTGATTGATGAGTTGCAATGCAGTCCGCACCCGCATGGGGGAACCATCATTTTCCAAGACGGCGGCATATTGGGAGAAAACCGCCATGCCGGGGCCGATGCTGGCTTGGGCAAGGTCTACGGGGGCGATGTTACCCTGCTGTAGGGTTTTCAGTGCTCTGGGAAGTTCTCGTTTGAGTTCGGTGAGGAATTGGCGGCGGGTAATTTTGGCTGCATCGGTGGGGCGGGGACGACAGACCAAGACGATCGAGGAGGCGAGAGCGTTGGTGCCAGATGCGACCATACGATTGCTCAGTTCACTCCGCATTGGCCAGGTGCCGCCTATACTGAAATCTGCTTTGATCAAGCCTTCTAGCATGGTTTCCCAACCAGTAGAGGCTACGGATTCATCAGCTTTACCTTTTTGTTCCGATTCTTCTTGTTTAAAAGCATAGTAAACTGTTAGAGGAAAATTAGCTGCTGTAAAGCTATTCAGACGTTCAAAGGTTTTACCTAGACCTTCTTCAAAAAATTCCTTGGCTTTTTGCTTGCTACCACCAAATCGGTACGGAGTCGCAACGAGTTCTTGAGTTTTAGGAACAAGAAGTGTACTGCAAATGTTGGGATAGATTGAGCTAAGAGAACGACGCAGCCACACGTAAAAGAAATCTGAGAGATCGGCATATCCGATATTGTCGAAATAAGGTGGGTCTGTGGAGATGAGCTTGAGGTTTTTGTCATTGGGATGAGGAGCGATCGCGTCGTGTTGATTTACGGCTGATTGAGAATTGGTAGAAGTAACTTCAACCACTTTGCAAACCCACTCAATTGCTCCATTAAAGTTTCCAGATGAGTTACTCAAGGGATTAGCTTCACAGAAATCCCATGCCATAGGAATAGCTTGTCTTGTAAATAAATGACCTACCGTATCTCGGTTAATGTGCCATGTGCAGATGTTGTTGTTGTAATCGCTTATTTTATCGATCGCAAACGCTAAATAAACAGCGATCGCTTCTCCATAAGCTCTAGCTCCCATTCCCCCGTCATTCAGAGGTATATCATCATCAGGTAGTCCAGCAGCGATCGCATCCTGAGTTGCCTTTTCCCGTGCTTCACTCACCAGATC
>DALYGI010000020.1:1180-13987 GCA_031971595.1 Prochlorotrichaceae cyanobacterium CTOTU29312 | reverse complement strand
GGCTCTACCCAAGCCTCTTTTCCCTTCTTCGTCGAAAGCTGAAAACTCCGTACCAACGGCATTTGACAACCACAAGCTGGGTTAGGACACTTCACCGTCCGCGCCCATAGCCAAGCAATAACTGTTGCCTCTGTGCCTCCCTGGTTTACTTTCACCTTCGGATACAAATGCCCAATCCGCTCCAAGGCTTGCTCCCGCATCCACGCCCCGTAATACCGCACATCCGCCGCTAGTCCCTGTGCGCCTTTCCAAGAAGACATCCCTTTTTTCTGGCGATCGTCTGGATTCACTGGAGCCTGATCCCTAAACTTCGGCGGAATCTCGATCAACGCCTTATTAATCAACACCGCCACCGGATTGAGATCACTGGCATGAGCCTCTAATCCCAACCGCTGAGCTTCCAAGGGAATCGACCCACCCCCCGCAAAGGGGTCATAGGCAGGCGGCGCATACTTCGCAATGTAGTCCCGTACCGCATCTGTTTCTGTGGGTGGAGCTTCCCCCCGTTCCCACGCCAAACACCGGGCAATTTCCTTCTGTGCCGCTTCCAAAACCCCAGAAGTACGATCGTTCACCTCATCCCAAGACACCAGCCCCCGAACCACCTGCTTTTGATTACCTTTTTTATCCGTTTCAATGACAATGCGCCCCAAAATATCAAAGAGCCGTTGCCGTTCCCGTTTCTGCTCCTCTTCCGTTGGAAACTTCTCTGGCCAACTACTGGGATCATCTACTAGCGAAGCCCATAGCACCGCCCGACAAGCCGCCAAGGGTCGCCGTGCCCACCACAAATGCAACGTAGAAGGATGACCATGGCGAATCGACTTCTCACGGGCCGATTCCATATTGATGGCTTCCAGGGGCAGGGCAACTTCAATGAGCTTTTTGCGGTAGGGCATAGTTAAAAGAACCACAGAGACACAGAGATTATTGAAGGTCAGATTCTGACAGATTGGCTTGTTTCATAAAGTGGCGGAGCAGTCCGATTTTAAGGTCTTTATTGCCGTGGATTGGAATAGAGATTCGGATTGATTCACCGGGTTTGGTATAAATGTGATGGCTGCCCTGCACCCGAATCAATTGCCATCCTTTACGCTCTAAAATCTTGGCAAACTGCTTGCCCGAAATAGATTTCATACTGCAATTTCCATGATTCGGCTTTTCTCAGACGCAGAAGGGGTCTCAATATCGATCGCCAAGCAACCCTCGATCGCTTCATAGAGATTTTCCAGTAATTCTTCAAAGCTATCTCCCTGAGTTGCACAGCCAGGAATAGCTGGTACTTCAGCCCAAAAACCACCTTCTTCTGCCTCATGAACAATAATTTTTAATTTCATTGTTGTTTCTCCCATAAATAAAATAAAGGTTATAGATTGGTTGTTTGCCCTGAATCGGATACTCGGTTGGTTGCGATGGAGTCTCCAAATCATTAAAAATAACCACAAAGACACAAAGTTCACAAAGCTCTTAGTGTCCTTTGTGCCTTTGTGGTTCATACCCTCGCTCCCATAGCTCCCGCCATCTATAATTTACACTACTCGCCCCAAAATCTGGCTCCCGCTGAAATGGCTGCTGCACATACCGCACCATACAGCCCTTTCCTGGTACAGCATAGATACCAGACGTTGTTTTTACCTTGAAGGCATCCCCTTCTGGAAAATTCTGATCCGCAGGCACTTGCACCAGCGCCAGGATGAAATTATCCGGCTTATTGAGCGCTGCCAGGATTTCATTTTTGGTGACTGTCACCGTCTCAGCCCCTTCGATTCTGCCCTTCACCTCAATGAACCGTAACCGCCCCCCCGGTACTGTAGATTCGATGTCATAGCCACACTTTTGATCGCTTACATCCTGTGGGGTGTAGCCCAACGCCCGTTCTGCTGCCATGACTGCATCCATTGCGGCTAGCTCAACCCGCTTGGTTTCTTTCGCAAAGTTCGCCGGGGAAGAATCTCGCTTACCTTGTAGCCGCTGCAACAACCCAATGGGAACAACTAAAGCCGCCCCCACCACAACAGGAGGCATCGGAGAGAGTTTACGTTCCTGCTCCAATTCCGATAGACGTTTCTGGAGTCGAGCCGCCAAGTCATCAGCCCGTTGCTGGGCTTTCGTGGAATTGAGCCGAGCATTGGGTTTCCCTGCCTGTTCCTGCAACCGTAAATCCGCTGCCCGTTGATCCCAGTAATTAATTTCCTTGGTGAGCCGATCCCTCACCGCTCGCATAGTCTTCTCAATCAATTCTTCTTTGCGCTGCCGCACTTCCTGAAGATGTGCTGAAACCAAATGAGCGATCGCATAGCGGGTGGCTTTGGTTTCAATATCCTCCCGGAGTCCCAGTGTATTTAGGATAGACTCCAGACTTAATTGTTCTGACTCTGCCAAAGGACGATAATCCAGATACGGGGCATAACCCGCATTGACAGGAGTAAGGGCCTCCCTGTCCTGTCCCCTCTCTTCCCTCAACTCCACATACTGCATCCGACGCGAAACAACCCGCCGCTTTCCAGACTTATCCGTGCGGGCATCCTGAATGGAATGCTCTAGATACACCAGTGCCCGGACTGCTTCACCAGGGTCATTTTCATCCACTAACACTGCCCCCTGGCGCAATAAATCTCGATGACGTTCCAGAGTTAAATCGAGGGTGGCATCCAGGAGCGGATGACCGGGGCACACAAACTCCGCTAGGGGCTTCCCCGGTAAGCTGATCAGATCTTTGTCAAAGCAAATCCGTTCGTAGCGTTTTAGGATGGCATCACCAATGCCAATTAAACGATCGCGGTTGCGAACCACCGCAGGAACATGGGTAATTTCGTAGCGTTTGGTTTCCCGTTGTCGAATGGTGCCCCCCAACCGTTCAAAAGCTTCCAAGAAGAAGGCTGCTATAAAGTGCGGTTGGAGTTTCCGAGCTTCGGCCCGTTCCATTTCCTCACGAATCCGCTGAACCTTAGTGGCATCCATAGAATCTCTCGCCAAGACCCGCTCTTCTAACAGTTCCTGGAGATGCTCACGATCGAGGCGACTGATGACTTTATCCAGTTTGGCCTTAACTTCAGGACGATCGCCATAACGAATTGCTTCAATGAGGAGTTCCCGTAGTTCTTTGCCAGCGATCGCTTTGCCCAGCACATCAAAGACCTTGCCTCCCAGTGCTTTCTGCTCTATCTCTAACTTTTTCAGCAGTGCCAGATACACATCCCCCTCACGGGTTTCCTCCGCCACCAGATTCCAGAGGTGACAGACTTCCGTTTGTCCAATCCGGTGGATCCGACCAAAGCGCTGCTCCAATCGGTTCGGGTTCCAGGGGAGATCGTAGTTGACCATCAAATGAGCCCGTTGCAAGTTAATTCCCTCCCCCGCTGCATCCGTAGCAATCAAGACCTGTACTGTCACATCTTGCTTAAAGGCCTCCTCTGCTTTTTTCCGCTCTTCTCGTCCCATCCCCCCATGAATTGTAACCACTGCTTCTGTCCGTCCAATCAGGGTCGTAATTTGATTGACAAGGTAATTCAGCGTGTCCCGGTGTTCTGTAAAAATCACCAATTTCCGGCGATGACCACCCGCATCAAACATCTCCGTCTTGCCCTGTAACAGTTTAGATAACTCATCCCATTTGCGATCCTTCCCACCCCGCCGGACTTGTAATGCCAGATTTTCCAGTCTCCCCAGTTGGTCAATTTCTGCTTGCAACTCAGCGATCGTTCGGGCTGCCGTGGCCAAATCCACCACCTCTTCCTCGGTCGCTTCCCGTTCTTCACCGGAGGAGTCGTCAAAGTCATCATCCAAATCATCCAGGTTGATGGTGGGGCCAAAGTCTATCTCTGCGGTCATTCCTCGTTTGAGTAGTTCTTCCTCCCGCAGTCGTTTTTGCAACCGTTCCCGTCGTCGCTTCAGGGATTGATAAATAGCCTCTGGAGAAGAGGCAAGGCGACGTTGCAGAATGGTCAAGGCAAAGCCCACTGTTCCTTTGCGTCCATCATTTGCTAGGGCTTCTGCTCGGTTAAATTCCTCCCGCACATAGTCTGTAACCTGTTTGTACAGTACCGTTTCCAGTTCCGAAAGGATGTACTTGACGGTATGCGCCCGGCGCTCCGGGAAAAGAGGTTTGCCATCAAACTTGAGCAAATCTTCCTTGACCAGACGACGGATAATGTCCGAGGTATCGCACACATGCACTCCGTCTCGAAACCGCCCCTCAAAACGATCGCCATCTAGTAAGGACAGAAAAAGCTGAAAGTCTTCCTCTTTCCCATTGTGGGGAGTAGCTGTCATCAACAGAAAATGACGGGTCAGGGTTGAAAGGAGCTTGCCCAACTTGTAGCGCTTAGTTTCCTTAATTTCACCTCCAAAAAATGAAGCAGACATCTTGTGCGCCTCATCCACTACCACCAAATCCCAATCCGTTAGACCAAGCTTGGCCTGGAGGTTATCATTGCGACTCAGCTTATCTAGCCGGACAATTACCAACGGGATCTCTAAGAAAGCATTGCCAGTTCGAGCAGATTCAATGCGATCGTTGGTGAGAATTTCAAACGGTAGATGAAACTTCTGAAACAACTCATCCTGCCATTGCACCGCTAAACTACCAGGGCAGACAATCATGCAGCGTTGTAAGTCTCCACGAATTAACAACTCCCGAATAAACAGACCTGCCATGATCGTTTTGCCAGCCCCTGGATCATCCGCCAAAAGAAACCGCAGCGGCTGACGGCTCAACATCTCACTGTAAACCGCTGTAATTTGGTGGGGAAGGGGTTCAACCTGAGAAGTATGGACAGCCAGCAAAGGGTCAAATAGGTGAGCTAAGCGGATGCGGTAAGCCTCTGAGACTAGGCGCAGTAAAGAGCCATCCCCATCAAAACTCCAGGGGCTACCTTCCGTTACAAGTTCCAGGGTTGGCTCCCGATCCCGAAACAGAATTTCCGTATGGGGTTGTCCACTTGTATCTTTGTAGGTCAACTCCACTACATCCGTGCTGTGCCACTGTGCGTTGATGATGGTGACAGTGTAGTTTGGGAGAATTCCTTTGACCGCTGCACCACGGGTTAGATCTTCGAGTTGAGTCATAGGATTTTCTAGAACTCCGATCGCAGTAACGGACGATCGAGCACTGTCCAGGGCAATTGCTCAAAATCTCGAATAGCCTCAATGACCTTGTAATAGTTCGGGTTCCCTTGAAACAGCCAACGCATTGCTGATCCTGATGTTTATTTCAATCTCTATTATTTGAATGAATAACCTAATTATTCCATTAATTTTTACATTTCTTAACTGATACAGAGTGGCATCCCAAACTATACGGAGTGGATCCTTGTAGCTTAAAAACTGCTTGACCTTCCGAGAAAATTGCTCGACCTGTCCTGGAGAAGCTAGGGAACTAACCTATAGTGCCGAAACTATTGATGCCGTAAAGCGTTGAGCACTTTAAATCCATAAAACACAGTCATCAATCTAGACAATGATCAAATTGCCGACGAGTTAAGCGATGAGTTTTGTGCTAAATCAGCCCCGATATTGTAGAACTATCTTCCCCACCCCCGTGGGGGTGAACCGATGAACTCAAGACGATCCCCACCCGTTGAATATGCTCAATCAAATCTGGGTTATCGATCGTTTTGAATAAACACAGATCAACACTGTAGGGTAACAGCAAATCATCAATTTGATTTTCAATTTTTAATAACTGTTGGTGGCTTAGGGTTGGACTCACGATCGTTAAGTCAATGTCGGAGCCGAGTTTATAATTTTCCTTGGCACGGGAACCATAGAGAATCACTTCTGTAATTTCGGGATATTGGGCAAAAACGGATTGAAGTTGTTGCAGGGTTTTTAGGGGTAAACCAAAGGGGGTCATTGCTGTTCTAGCTTCTCCCGTAATTTAACAAATAAAAGAAAGTAAATCTCATGAATATCTTGGCTGATCTGGGCTGCAATTTCTAAATTGTAGGTATGGACGGAGGCAATGCGGCTTTTAATCATGTTCATCCATTGTTCGCCATCTTCAATTAAACCCCGTTGAAAGGCTAAACGAATTGCATCTCGGCTGCCTTGAATCCCTGTTTCACCTTGGTTTTCGTAGTAGTCTTTGATGACTTTCCAGGCAAGTTCATAGGTGTATTCAAAGGCTTTGATTAGCCCTTGTTGTTCTAGCTCGTTGAGGTCTTGTTTTTCGATAAATCGGGTGAGTTGGTGCAAGGCTTTTTGATAATTGCTAAAGCGTTGTTGCCAGCGATTATCTACGGGTTCTTGTGCCATTGTTTTACGTTTTGCAAGATTTTTGGGAGTAGGTATGGTTCTACTTTAGCATCGATGATTTAAAGTAGAAGCTTGAACCTATCCCTGGAGGGCGCTATGGGGCAACACATCACCGTATTGGGGCAAAACTGGAACACTAAGCTGAGGTCAAAGCTGAGGTCAGCATTTGGGGCAAGCTCTGGATTGAGATGGGTCTGGAACTCGCTATACCAATTCCTACGGAAGACCCTCGTGCTGGCCGCTGTCCTCTTCGGTCTGGCCATTCTTGGAACGATCGCCCCTGCCCCTGTCTGGGCCCAGTCCCCGGATCCTGCTCACCAAGCTAGTTTGCGGGAGCTATATCGATCGGTAGATGCCATTTTTCAAGCGGCTTTTAGTGCCACCCAAGCGGGAGACTTCGCCGCAGCGGAAGCCCAATGGACTAAAGCGATCGAGTTGCTGCCGGATAACCCTGCGGCCTGGAGTAATCGGGGCAATGCTCACCTCAGCCAATTTCAGATCCCGGAAGCCCTAGCGGACTTTAACCAAGCGGTGGCCCTGGCTCCCAATTTGCCCGATCCCTACATTAACCGGGGCATTGCCTGGGAAGCCCTGGGGGATTGGTCGAGTGCCATTGCGGATTACGATCGGGCCATCGAACTCAATCCTAAGGATGCGGTGGCCTACAACAATCGGGGCAATGCCAAGGGCGGAGCGGGAGACTGGCCAGGGGCAGCAAGTGACTTTAAAACGGCGACGGAACTCGCGCCGGGTTTAGCGGCTGCGGGGGTCAACTATGCCCTAGCGCTCTATCAAATTGGGGAGAAGCCGGAGGCGACCCGGTTACTAAAAAATCTGGTTCGCAAATATTCCCAGTTTGCTGATCCCCGTGCGGCGTTGTCGGCGGTGTTGTGGGATCAGGGGCTGAAGGGGGAGGCAGAGAGCAATTGGTACCCCGTGATGGGGCTAGATCCCCGCTATAAAGATCGAGAGTGGTTAAGCACCATTCGACGCTGGCCCCCCAAAGCGGTGGAAGCGATCGATTTGTTTTTGAGACTGGATCACCGCTAACGCCCCAGATCTTCCCCAGTGAAAGTCCCTCTACCGGACTAGCAGAGGGGTTTAGGGCTGAAGGGTTCCGGCTCAACTGGTTTTTTCCCAATTTCGGGCTTCTAGTCCTTCTAACCGGCTGCGTAATTCCTGGTTTTCCTTCCGTAGGGTTTCCAGATCATCCCGCAGGGTTTGAATGCCTTTTTGAGTCCCCAAATTGGCCTGTACGGTTCCGATCGCTTCTTCTGCGAGGAGCCGCACCCGTCCATCGCGGGTTTGATCCCCTAGACCGTGGAGGATGGCGATGGCGCGGGGATGGTCAATTTTTTCGAGGGCAATAACCACCGCAACCTGGGTTAGGAAAAAGGTTTCCTGGCTGAGGGTTTCCAGGTAGCTAAGAATACGATCGACTCCGGCCGGGGGCTGACCACTGGCGATCGTTCCGAGGGCGCGAATGGACGCAAGGCGCAGGGGTTGGGGGATGGCGGGCTCACAGTAGTCCAAAAGCAAGTCCAGGGCGGTGCTGGAGGTTTTAATCCGGCTCAGTCCCCGAATGGCTCCGGCCCGTACCACCTCATTCCAACCCGATCGCTCCGTTAGGGCTTGGCGCAACAGGGCTAAAATTTCCGCTTCTGGATCCAAACCGTTGGGGCTGAGATCCGCAAAGGTTCCCAGGGCGGCTAGGGCATCCGCTTCTACCCCATAACTGGGATCCCCTTGGGCTGCAATGGTTTTGAGGGCTTCGTAACTTTCACGGGTTTTGAGACTGGCCAGGGCGTTAACCGTGGCTCGGCGTACCCGTGAATCTTCGTCCCGCAGTCCGGCCCCCAAGGCCTCAACGTTTTGATCTAACTTAATCTCTGCGATCTGCTGGGCTACCTCTGCCCGCACCCCCCAAAATCGATCGCTGCTGAGGGCTTGTTGCAGGGCTTTGAGGGCTTCTAAACCGCCTTTTTTGGCTAAGGCACGGGCTGCAAAAATCCGGGAGACTGGATTGGGATCGTCCTTTAATTGAGCTTTGAGTAGGGGGACGGGGTAATCTAATTCTACGGTTTTGAGGATGGCATTTTGGGGATCAAGACTCAGAAATTCCGGCTTTTGGGGCAAGGAGAAATAGAAACTTTGTTCCGGTTCATGTACCCGCACCGTAAAGGTTTGAGATTCTAGGGTTTGGGCATTTAAGATAAAAAACTCTAGGGCAATTTTTAGATCAAAAAGGTCTTTGCCTTTATTTTCTGGCTTGGCTTGTTGTTGGTGAATGGTCACCTTGGCCAGATGGTTTTCCTCGTCCCAACTGTAGCTCACCCTATAGTCTGGATGACCGCCCCGGAACACGTATTGGTCAAAAATAAACAGTAAATTCCGCCCCGTTACCGTTTCGATCGCTCGAATGAGGTCGATGGTTTCTACGGTTTGGTGGGCATGATTTTGCACAAAATATTGAATACTCTTCCAGAATAATTCATCCCCTAATTCATGGTGCAAGAGGCGATAAATACAGGCTCCTTTTTCGTACAAATGACGATCGTACAGTTCAATGGGCTCTCGATACACATGGGTCACAATGGGACGACGATAGCGAGAGGCATCCTCTGCTAAATAACTCCGCAGGGTTTGCAGTTGGTAATAGGCCCCATCATCCGCCCCGTAAGCCTCTTGAATCCAGAGGGTTTCGCTATAGGTGGCCATCCCTTCCTTAATCCAGGCATGAGACCAATGTTTAATCACCACTAAATCCCCAAACCATTGGTGAGCAAGCTCATGGGCCACCAAAGTCTCCGAGCGGCGATCGTCTAGGGCTGCCCGTTCATCCAGCAAACAACGATCGGTTAAGAGCGTCGTGGAGGTATTTTCCATGCCCCCAAAGATAAAATCATGGACAAAAACCTGGGTGTAGTGGGGATAGGGGTACGGGTAGCCAAAGCGCTGACTGAAAAATTCAATCATGGCGGGGGTTTTGCCTAGGGTGCGCTGCAAATCCGCCTCTCGGCCAGGATCGCCGTAGTACAGCACGGGCTTACCCTGCCACTGGTCTTCAACCTGGGCAAATTTACCCACCACGAGGGTCATGAGATAGGTGGGGTGGATCTGTTGTTGTAGCCAGTGATAAGTCCACTGCTCCCCCTCTTGGCAGGATTCGATCAGTTCGCCGTTAGCCAGGGCGCGGAAGCCAGCGGGCACCTTCACCCGAATTTCCGAGGTGGCCAGTTGTCCCGGATAATCAAAACAGGGAAACCAATAGCGGGAGTCTTCATCTTCCCCCTGCGTCCAGACTTGGACGGGTTTCTGGGGATCCGTTGGGGTGGGTTGGATGAAATATAGTCCCCGTTGGGGCCGATCGAGGTGGTACTGAATTTCAATACCGATCGTTTCCCCCACGGGCAGGGGTTCCTGGGTATAAATCTGTAAATATTGACCGTCATAGTCAAAGGTTTGGGGTTCTCCCTCAATCAAGACCCCTTGAATATCTTGCTGTACCGCATCCAAGGTGAGGTGCCGAGTCCCTGAGCGGATCGGAGTGAGGCGGATGTGGCAAGTGCCCTGACACTGCCCTTGTTCGAGATCCATGGCCAGATCTAAAAAAATATGCTCTACTTGGCCAGGACGATCGGGGCTGTAGTGGGGTTTTGCGCCGGGTAGCTCAAAGGAGCGATAGGGACTTTCCCCATCTACCGCCCAACCAGTTGTAAAACCAATTCCAAAAAGATTCAAAACATTTGATGCCTGGGTCTGAGACATGGTGTGCAACCTAATTTCCTGATTGACTAAATTGGCTAAAGGGGTGAACGTATTAAACTGCTTAAGGTTGATGCTCAAGGGATCTTCGGTTTCTCGTAGAACGAAGCCCAATCTCCTGATGTTATGTCCCCAGAAGCCGGGGATCTTAGCATTTGCACAGGCCGTACCGGTATAAATCCTGTAGGCATGAATATAAAAATGGCTTATGGTCTGATCAGAACGACTTCAGCAATTAGATAAGTAGATCAGACAAAGTAATGGGCGCTTTAAATCGGCTGAAAGCCCTATTCTGCCGTCATTGATAGATCCCCTTATTTAGCCTGGCCTACTTACAACTTTTAAACCTGCTTCTCTGTCCTAGCATTCTAGTCATCTTTGTTTTAAAACCATATAGGCATACACAGGTCAGGGGATGCCAGTCATTCTACCGGATATTTAGGAAAATGCTGTAATGAGTTAACAGCTAACCCACCCCTAGCCCCTCCCAGGAGGGGAACCGGAATGTACTCTCCGATCGCAGGAAGGAACGCCAACCCACCCTTTCCCCGATCCAACTAGATTCACAAGAACCCAGTACCCCTAAAACTAAGCGATCGTTTTTATACCTTAACTCATATTTTGGATTTCGCACTTACTTGTACTTACCTGCTTACACTGACTTGCACTTTATAGAACTTCATTACGATTTATGCGCCCAGTCTCTTATCGTCAACGAATGTTAATTGCCTGTGGGGTCATGGCTCTGGGACTGGGAGGGATTTTTGCCCTGCTCTCCGCCACGCTGTTTTCTGAATTTTCCTGGCCCGATGGGGGGGCGGGTCAGAGTACCCTTCAATTGCAATCTCAAGGTGAGACCCTGGCTCCTGAAGCTCTGCAACGGTTGGATCTAACGGCTCTAGAGAAAATTGCTCAACACCATCGGCCTAGCCTCGATCGCTCTAGGGCTCGGTTTCTGTTAGCCCAACGCCTAGGGGAGTCTAATCCGGGGGCCGCGGTGCAGTGGCTAGAGGGTCTAGAGACCGATTACGCCCTTTTAGCCCCCCAGATCCTCAGTGTGCGGGCGGATCTCATGGCGCAACAAGGCCAGACTGAGCTAGCCCAAACTATTTGGCAAGATTTGCTCAAAACCTACAGCACCAGCCCCGTAGCAGCGGAGGCTCTGTACCATCTGGGAGACGTTTCAGATGATCCCACCTATCACGATCGTTTGCTGGCGGAGTGGCCCGCCCATCCCCTGAGTATCCAAGTGGCGATCGATCGTTTAGAGAAAACCCCCAATGATCTGCCCCGGTTGCTTCAGGTGGCTCAATACGGGCACTATACCTTTGTCCTGGGGGAGGTGCTGGAGCGGCTCATGACCCAACAGGCGGCCCAACTAACCCCCCAAAATTGGGAAGCTATTGCCTTTGCCCATTGGGAAACGACTCACTATCCGGGGGCTGCCCAGGCCTACAGTAAATCTCCCGCCACCGCCTTAAACCTCTACCGGGCGGGCCGCAGCTATCACCTCATCGGCGAAAACGATCGGGCCCGCACCTTTTACCGCCAACTGATCCAAACCTTTCCCACGGCCCCCGAAGCGGTCCTAGGGCTCAAACACCTGGCCACGCTCCAGTCCGGTGTGGATGTGAAGGAAGCGGTGCAACTCTGGCAAAAGCTCTATGACACCTTCCCCGATCAGCAAGCCCTAGCCCTCCTGGAAAAGTCTAGCCTCCTGCTCCAATTGGGCAGTGAACAGTCCGCCCAGCAAGCCCGAAAATCCGTTTTGACCCAGCACAGCCAAACGGAAGCCGCCGCCACCCTACGCTGGGAACTGCTGCAAACGGCGATGCAACAAGGCAAAATCCCCGTCGTCACCGCCACGATCGCCACCCTCCAACAGGACAACGCCGATCACCCCATCAGCGCCCATGCCAGCTTTGCGGTGGGTCACTGGCTGCGAGGCCAGGGGCAGGATAACCAAACCCAAGCCCAAGCCCATTTCCGTTGGGTTCTCCAGCACCATCCCCAGTCCTACTTTGCCTGGCGCTCCGCCGTGGAATTGGGGCTCCCCGTGGGCAACTTCACCACCCTCTGGCAAGCCCAACCCGCCCTCCAACTGTCCCCCCCCGCCGATCCCCTCAACCCCCTGGCCGGATCCGCCCCTTTCCAAGAGCTTTACCGCCTAGGCCTGACCCAAGCCGCTTGGCGACTCTGGCAGGTGGAGTTTACCAATCGTTTAGAACCCAGTGTGGAAGAGCAGTTAACGGATGGCCTGGTGCGGATGAGCGTGGGGCAATACCTGGATGGGATTTATATGCTCTCTAGCCTGGCCTGGCGCACAGAACCAGACGATCGTACTGCCTACAACGCCCTGCGCCAAAATCCCGCCTATTGGCAAGCCCTCTATCCCTTCGCCTTTGGGGATTTAATTCAAACCTGGAGCAACGATCGTTCCCTCAATCCCCTGTTAGTGATTTCCCTGATGCGGCAGGAATCCCGCTTTATGCCCGGCATTGTCTCCTCCGCCGGAGCCGTGGGGCTCATGCAGGTCATGCCCGACACCGCCAGTTGGATCGCCGGTCAAACGGACATTGGCCCCTATAACCTGACGGATCCCAACGACAGCATTAAACTGGGTTCCTGGTATTTGAACTACACCCATCAGGAATGGCAAGGGAACTCCCTCCTAGCCGTCGCCAGTTACAACGCTGGCCCCGGCAATGTCCAAGGCTGGGTACAACGTTTTGGGTTTACCGATCCCGATCGTTTTGTGGAGCAGATTCCCTTTGCAGAAACCCAGGG
>DALYGI010000020.1:0-1080 GCA_031971595.1 Prochlorotrichaceae cyanobacterium CTOTU29312 | reverse complement strand
TAGCCCGGATTTTGGCGATACCAGTCAATGGTGTGCTGAAGTCCTTCCCGGAGTTCCATTTTTGCTTCAAAGCCAAAGGCTTCACGGGCACGGGACGTATCCAAACAACGTCGGGGTTGGCCGTTGGGTTTATCCGTTTCCCAAAGCAATTCCCCTTCAAATTCCATTAATTCCGCAATGAGGGTGACTAAATCCTTAATGGAAATCTCAAAATTAGTGCCTAAGTTAACCGGCTCCGGATCGTCGTAGGACAGGGCCCCCATGACAATGCCTCGGGCCGCATCGGTGGAATAGATAAACTCGCGGGTTGGGCTACCATCCCCCCAAACGGGGAAAACCTGATCGCCCCGCTGCTGTGCCTCATACACTTTACGGATCAAGGCGGGGATAACGTGGGAACTGCGGGGATCGAAGTTGTCTTCTGGCCCGTAGAGATTAACTGGCAACAAATAAATTCCATTAAAACCATACTGCTGCCGATAGGACTGCAACTGAACTAATAGGGCCTTCTTCGCCACCCCGTAAGGAGCATTGGTTTCCTCTGGGTAACCATTCCATAAATCCTCTTCTTTAAACGGAACCGGCGTAAATTTGGGATAGGCGCAAATCGTTCCCACACATACAAACTTTTCCACCCCCGCCTGATAGGCTGCATGAATTAACTCGGCCCCCATCATCAAATTGTCATAAAACAACTCCGCTGGTTTTTCCCGGTTTAGGCCAATTCCCCCCACATGGGCCGCCAGGTGAATAATTAAATCCTGACCTTCTGCGGCCCGTTGACAGGCCCCCATCTCCCGCAGATCACACTCCTTCGATCGGGGAATCGTAATCTGCTCTGGTTTTGCACCATGGGCTACCAATTGCTGAACCACCTGCTTGCCCAGAAAGCCCGCGCCCCCCGTGACCAGGATCTGCTTATTCTCTAATGGAAATGTTACGGTGCTTGCCATCGCTAATTGCGTTCCTTATCCATACAACTTTTGACATCCATTAAACACTGAGATCGTGACCCTGGTGGGTAAGTTTTGAGTTTTGGGTTTTGAGTTTTGGGTTTTGAGTTTTGGGTTTTGGGTTTTG
>DALYGI010000019.1:0-21929 GCA_031971595.1 Prochlorotrichaceae cyanobacterium CTOTU29312 | reverse complement strand
AAGCAGAAACAACAAAACAGTTGCAGCAGGTTCAGGACATCGCCCAAGCCAAAATCAATCAACTGAATACCGCCTTGGAGCAGTTACAGAGGCAATTGGAAGCGCAGAAGACCCGTGAGCGACAAGCATCTCCTGCGACAGTCTCAGCGGGCAACAGCAAAACGGATCTAGGCAACACAACCTTTAAGTTGCCCAACGAGGGGGGAACCCTGGAATTCATTGCCGTACCCGGTGGAACCTTGAGGATGGAAGGAGGGCACCAAGTCAATCTCCAACCCTTCCTGATGGGGAAATACCCCGTCACCCAGCGGCAGTATCAGGCAGTGATGGATAAAAATCCTTCTAGGTTTCAGGGAGATCTGGATCGTCCGGTGGAACAGGTGAATTGGCGCGAGGCGATCGCGTTCTGTAAAAAACTGTCTGAAATCCTCAAACAAGATATAGACCTGCCTAGTGAAACCCAGTGGGAATGGGCGGCACGGGGAGCAACCAAAAGCCAGGGGTTTGAATACGCAGGCAGCAATGATTTGGATGAGGTAGGTTGGTACGGGAATAATTCTGAGGGCACAACTCATCCTGTGGGGCAGAAGAAACCCAATGAATTGGGGATTTATGACCTGAGTGGCAATGTCTGGGAATGGTGCAAAGACAATGGCGGTGATGTTAAAGATTTACCTGTTGATGGATCGCCTTTGACGAATGGAGGAGATTCAAATCGCCGGCTGTTGCGCGGTGGTTCTTGGATCTTCCTTGCTGGGTATTGTCGCTCTGCCTACCGCGACAACTACACCCCCGCTGATCGTAGCTACGACCTCGGTTTTCGAGTTGTGTGCCGTTCTTCCAGGGCTCTGTAGCCCTCTGCTCTATAGTGCTTTTGTACTATTCTCTTTAGTCTTTACCCTTTGTCGCCCCTTGGGGGCCGGATTTAAAATTTTAAAATCGGATCTTCGCACTCACCAGATCCCCGGTTTCTGTTGGTTTTCTTCAGAGATTGTTGGATTTCACCGGAGAAGAAACCAGGGATCAAAACGATCGCTTGTGGTGCTACTCAGATCCCCGGTTTCTGTTGGTTTTTTTCAGAGATTGTTGGACTACGTTGGAGCCCACATCCAGCAGATTTTTCAAGTAATCTGAGAATTCTAAAACCTATAGCCAGTAAGGGACATAGCGTTTTAACCCACATTCCGCAGGTAGGGATATAGAATAGGGTATTTGTGACAGTCTAGCCATCATGAATACAGCAATTGACGAGATTCAAGTTCAAAACATTGACCATTTGGGAATTGTGGAAGCAAAAAAAGTGGAAGCAAAAAAAGATGACTTTGAGCAAGATTTATTCGGAATAATTCATTCTGTTTTTGAACGTTGTGAAGAGAATTTATCCATTACACTCCAATCCATTATACTCCAATCAAATTGAAGCGTTGGACAAGCAACGGTAATAGGAACTGAGAAATCGAGTAGGATTTTAATGGGACATTTGCTAAAATGGCACTACCAGCCCGACAAGCGTAGCAAAAGCTGGTGAGTAACGATCGAAATTCTGATTTTAACCTAGTTCAGTGAATGCTATTTCTGGAGAATTTGCAGTATGTCCATGGATCTCTTAAAACAACAACGTCAATTTTTCCAGTCTGGAGCTACCCGTCCCCTCTCCTTTCGGTTAGACCAACTTCAACGCCTCAAAACCGCGATCGTTTCTGCCCAAGATGATATTTTGGCCGCAGCAAAAGCAGATTTGGGTCGTCCTGCCTATGAAGCTTATTTTGAGATTGCAACGATCGCAGAAATTAATCAAGCTATTAAAAAATTACCCCAGTGGCTTAAACCTAAAAAAGTTGCGACAGGCATTGATCAGTTTCCCTCCCAAGCGTGGATTCAGCCCGATCCCCTGGGTGTTACTTTGATTATTGGCCCCTGGAATTATCCCTTTCAACTGATTATGAGCCCCCTGGTGGGAACGATCGCAGCGGGGAATTGTGCGATCCTTAAACCTTCGGAACACGCTCCCCATACGGCAGCGGTTATCGAGAATATTATTAAGGCTACCTTTCCTCCCCATTATATCGCTGTGGTGCAAGGGGATGCGTCGGTGAGCCAAGCCCTCTTAGGGGAAAAATGGGATCATATTTTCTTCACAGGTGGCACGGCGATCGGGCGAATTGTGATGGCGGCGGCGGCGAAACATTTAACCCCCGTTACCTTAGAATTGGGGGGCAAAAGCCCTTGTATTGTTGAACCTGATGCGGATCTCAATTGTGCAGCTAAACGCATTATTTGGGGAAAATTTATTAATGCGGGTCAAACCTGTGTGGCCCCGGATTACCTGTTGGTACAGTCTTCCGTTAAGGCCCCATTGATCGATCGCTTAACCTATTGGATTCAAGCCTTTTTTGGTGAAGATCCAGCCCAAAGCCCAGACTATGCCCGGATTATTCACGATCGTCATTTCCAACGTTTAACTCAATTTCTCGATCACGGTACGATTATCACTGGGGGCGTTACCGACCCAGCAGCCAGATATATTTCCCCCACCCTGATGGATAACCTCACCTGGCAGGATCCGATTATGCAGGAAGAAATTTTTGGGCCACTCTTGCCCATTTTAACCTATCAGGATTTCCCCGAAGCGATCGAGCAGATTAATCAACAGCCTAAACCCCTAGCGCTCTATCTGTTTTCCACTGATACCCGCAAACAGGAAACCCTCCTCCACAGCACATCCTCCGGGGGAGTGTGTCTCAATGATACGGTGATGCATATTGCGGTTAATGATCTGCCCTTTGGGGGGGTGGGGGATAGTGGCATAGGCGCTTACCATGGCAAGGCCAGTTTTGACACCTTTTCCCACTTCAAAAGTGTCTTAAGAAAACAATTCTGGTTTGATCTAGATTGGCGCTACGCCCCTTATACGACAGAAAAACTCAAACAAATCCGCCGCATTGTTACCGGATCCTAAACTTTAAACCTGAAAGCATTACCAATATGAAATTATTCGCAGTACACGCAGTACACGCAATACACGCAATACACGCAATAAACGCAATAAACTATGTGCAATAATTGCGACTTCTGATTCCGTTTTTAATTCCGCACGTAATCCCGCACGTAACCCCGCTCGTACCCCTGCACAACCCATGGAGGACTGCCCCATTCATGTTGGATTTTACCCAAGTCGTTGCTCAGTTAGCCGGCTTTAGCCAAGATTTGGTACAGGAAGCCCATGCCCGGCGCAAACGGATTGACCATGCTGCTACCCTATTGGCGGAAGCGGCCAGCCATCAATCCCACTGGGTTAGACTGCGGCAAGACTGGGCCGATCGTTTGGGGTTTAGTGCGGCGGAGCCGTTGGAGCCTTTACACACGGTCAAAACTATTTTAGATGGCTCTGAATCTTTACCTAGTACCTATACCGTACTGGCAACGGATGGCTCTCAAATTGCTCCCAATCACCATGAAATTGCCTTTTGCTATGTCTTAAATATTGGCCGGGTTGCTATTCATTACGGTAACAAACGCTACCCCCTTTTAGATAGTTTGCCGGAGGTTTGTTACAAAGCCCAGGATTTATATCAGGGACAACAGTGGGGCATTTCAACGGAAGAATGGATGGGCTACCGTCGCACCGTGGCAGAGGTAGAAGTGTTGGCGGATTTAGTGGAAACCTTTCAGAACGATCGTCTGGATGATGCGCCCCAGGACACCATTGCCTTAGTGGATGGCTCCCTCATTTACTGGTTTTTAGAGGGATTACCCGCTGCCGCCCGGTCTGCACTCCTCCCTTCCCTGTTAGCCGCCTGGCAACGCATCCACCGGGCCGGGGTTCCGCTTCTGGGCTACATCAGCGCCTCTCGCAGCAGTGAGACCCTTAACTTTTTGCGCCTCTTAAGTTGTCCCTATGCCGCCCCCGATTGCGATCGTCATTGTCAGGGCAAAACCGATCGATCTCCCTGTCAGATTTTTTCCCCTTTAAAAGATGCCACCTTTTGGCAAACCTACCTCAAGCCGGGTCAACGGGGGCCCCTGTGGCGGAGTCATGCGCGGGTGTTAAGCCACTATGGGGAGCAGTTTTTATACTTTTGCCACCTGCATGTGGGCAGTGAAATTGCCCGGATTGAATTCCCGGCGGAGGTGGCCACCAACCCCAAGGCTTTACAACGGGCCCTCGCCCTCGTTCTCAGTCAGGTACAAAAGGGCTACGGCTACCCCCTCGCCCTAGCGGAAGCCCACAATCAGGCGGTGGTTCGCAGCAGCGATCGGCGGCGGTTTTTTAGTTTGCTAGAACGATCGCTCCAGGATGCTGGTCTGACGAATATTGCACCCTCTTCTAAAGAAACCCGTAAGCGAGAAAGTATTGCTTAGGACGACCTAGGGGATCTATCCATAACACCATAACCGTTGTGATTAACGTGAGGATCCCACGCACTGCTCCAGGGTTGCTAAGAGATCTTGCTCCTGGTAGGGCTTGGTTAGGTAGGCCGCAGCCCCCAGTTGGCGGGCCAGATGGCGGTGTTTTTCCCCTGCACGGGAGGTCAGCAAAATGACAGGGATTTCCCGGTATGTAGGATTGGCTTTGAGTTGGGCCAGCAAACCAAAACCATCTAAGCGGGGCATTTCTAGGTCAGAAACGATCGCTTAGACTTCAGAATCCTGGGTTTGCAATTGCTCTAGGGCATCCTAACCGTCCTTCGCCTGTTTGACCCGATAGCCTGATTTTTCTGAAGTGACGGCTAAAAATTGGCGCACGTTGATGGAATCATCCACCACTAAAATCGTGGGCAAAAGGGTGGACGCAGTGGAGGGATGCGTTAGGGGACTTAAGGGGCGACGGGTCGGGTCGGCGGTGGATCCCTCTGTCTATTCCAGAAAGGCCACAGGATCTAAGACAGGGGTCAGGTGACCATCGTTGAGAATGGCACAACTGCCTAAGCCTGGCGGTAGGGACAACTGACCCGCCACGGTTTGAAGGGACACCTCCTGCTCTCGCCAGTAGCGATCGACCCCTAGGGCAAAGTAACTGTCCCGATATTTGACCAGGAGGGCCACGGGTTGGTTAATAATGGGGCGCTGAAGGACAACGGATTCCCCACGATGGGATTGGGGGACAGAGGAATTCAGGAAAAACCAGTCCCGCAGGGGCATCACCGGAATGGACTGCTCAGACCACTCTAGATGACGGGGAAATCCCTCCCCACCAGGAATGAGCAGAATCTCTTCCACGGCGTTGGCGGGCAAAGCGATCGTGATGCCATTGCTCTCTACGATTAAGACCCGCACCACAAAGATAGAGAAGGGAACCTTGAGGGTAAAGGTGGTTCCCCGATCGGGTTCCGTCTGAATCTGAATTTCTCCCTGGATTTGGTTGAGGTTATTGCGAACTACATCTAGCCCCACCCCTCGGCCAGAGAGATCGGTTACTTGGGCAGCGGTGCTAAATCCCGACTCAAAGAGCAGGTCTAGTAAATCCGCCGTACTCGCCTGGGCAATTTCAGCGGCGGAAAATCCCATTTTTAAGGCTTTGGCTTTGACTTTTTCCATGTCAATACCGGCCCCGTCGTCCCGGAGGGTAATAAAAGTGTAGTTGCCCTTATGGGTGGCACTGAGTTCAATCAGTCCTGTTTCCGGCTTGCCCTTGGCGCGGCGCTGGTCAGGGGGTTCAATGCCGTGGTCGAAGGCATTACGAAGCAGATGGAGCAAAGGATCATTCAGAGCTTCTAAAATGGATTGCTCCACCAGGGTCGATCGTCCCCGCAACTTGAGATCCACAGGTTTTTGGTAGGTGAGGCTCATCTCGCGGATGGCACGGGGAAAGCGATCCACCAAATCCGACAGGGGCCGCATCCGAAACTGGTTCAGGTTTCCTTGCAACTGTTTTGTCGTCCATCCCAACGCTCGGTTTTGGGCTTCCATTGCCTGTAACACCGTTTCCAAGTCTTCGCTCACCTCCTGCACCTGAACGATCGTTTCCATCAGGTCTTGGAGGAGTAGGTGCAATTCCCCATACTGATCCATCTCTAGGCTGTCAAAGCTTGAGAGTTGGGCTGATAACTGGGCGGTAAGGGTTGCGGCCAAAGCCGTGCCGGGAACCAGGGCTGGGGGGAATCCTCCTGGGGCTAGACTCTGGAACGATCGCCCTGGACTAACCGCCGATCGGCCCTGGCCTTGGGTACGATCGTAAACATTCCGCAGTTGGGCATTGGCCTGATCCAAAGAGCGTACCCGCTGCTTAAGGCTCCGCATCAAATTCCGAAAGTCTTGTAAGCTCAGGTTTAAACTGCCGCGCCGGGTCACCAGTTCTCCCAGTAGTTCGGTCAACCGATCGATGTGTTCACTACTCACCCGGAGGGTCTGGCTGGGGGCCTGTTGGCTGGAGGGTTGGGGGCTGGGGGATGCTGGCTCTGGGGTCAGATCGGGCCGGGCCGCTGGCTTACTTTCCGGGGCTGAGGGTTGAGCCGGGATCCCGATGGGCTGAAGAGGGGCTTCCGGGGCGATCGTTAAGTCCAAGTGGTCAGGAATGGCGCTGGTTTGCCCCACCAGTACCAACGCTTGACACCGCCGCCACGTCTGAAGGGAAACGATCGCTAGTTGCTCTAGGGAGCTAGCATCTGGACTGGATGCAACCTGGGCAAAGTGTTGGGCAATATCCTGGCAGAGGCTACTAAAGGGCATCAAATCCAACATATAGCCCAAGGGTTCCAGTTGCTCGGCCACGCTCATAAAGGCAGGGGCATATTCTGCGGTCTGGCCCCCCTGGACGATCGTATCTAACTGTTGCAAACAGCCTTCCACCTCTGTCTCAAACATCAGCAGGGCTACATTTACCCCGGACTCCTCCGAAATTAGTTGGGCCTCATCCTCCGTACTGGGATCCCCTAAACGATCGTGAAGGGCCGTAAAAGCCGGAGCGATCGTCCCTTCGAGCCACGGGGAAGATGGAATTTCCTGACGCACATAGGTTTGCGTAATTTCCTGTAACCCATCCACACTCTGGAGTAACAAGCGCTCTAGGGCATCATCCAACAAGGGCTGTCCCCTGGGGGTTCGTAGCACCTTCAGACCATCTTCCAGACGGTGGGCAAACTCACTGAGGATACTAAAGCCCATCACCGCAGCCCCCCCCTTTAATGGAGTGAGCGGCCCGGAGTAACGCATTCATTTGCTCACTGGAAATACCCCGACTCGCGGCTCCCAGAAATCCCCCTTCCAACACACTCAGGTATTGCTGCGCTTCATCTAAAAACTGAAGCCTAATTTTTTGTTCCTTATCCATAATGAGTAACCATTAAATTGATGATGGGATAATGAGCTTATGATGGTTTTCCCTTTAGTCCGGGCAACTGGTTTTGAGGGGAACTTTTAAATAGTCAGCGATCGTTTCGGCGAGAGGTTTGAGATTTACAAGCTCATAATGATTGAACAAAGGATATAGTTTTAAGGTCTCTGTACCTTTCTCTACATCGATTTCTAAGCTGATACGACCAAGCACATCTCCATCGCTATCTGGTAGCTTTTCTTCCAAAACGATCGCTTTAATTTCCTGAATATCCCCTTCGATCGATTTGCCAGAGAATGGAGAATACCAAAGAAAGTATCGTTGATCTGTAACGGAAAAATGAATCTTTTTTTCATATAGAAAACGAAGTTGAGTTGGTGTTATTTCTAGGGTTATTTCTGTACTATAGTTTGATGCTCGTAAGACTCGATGGGTGGGGTTAAGCCACGGCTGAATCCGATCCATTTCTATGGTTTTTCCTTGCAAATTTTCGCCTACTTGTACAGATAAGCGAAGCCGAGTCAGAAAACTATAAACACCTGTTAATTCGGCTAACCCAAATCGTTGAGTTCGATTCCCCCAGGGTCGTTTTTGTTCACTGACAAAGGACTGAGAAGAACGATCGAACGTCCAAATGTGCTGTTTTATTATTAGACTAGAAAGACCGAGACAAATACCCGCAGTTAACCAGATTTTATTCAGTATACCGATTGCAAATGGCCAAAGATCAGCATAACCGTTATCCTGAACCTGAAAGACTGCTACCTTACGCTCCCCTTTAATTAACTGTGTAATATTTTTTTGAAGTAGGTTTTCTTGAGTGCAGTTTTTATCCGACTTGTTAAAGGTTTCAAAGGGAATTTGCTGGCTGCCATTGCGACCTACAATATATAACTCACAATAGGTTACATCATAGCAGCTATCTTCCCCACAGACTTCACTATGGGAAACATTGACAGCGCTGTAGGTTGCCCGTGGAATTTCTAATTCTGCGATTAATTTTCCATCAAAACCAACCTGTTGATAGGCACAATTGACGTAATCTTCTACGGGATCGCAGGTCAGGGTAAGAGGTGATCCGGTATTAGAGTTCCGGCCTACAAACCACCATAACGAGACTGAAGCAACGATCGGAATAATGCTAATGAACCCCAAACGCTTCAGGAATACTCGTCCCATTCCATTGGTTGCAATCACTAAACGATCGTCTTGATTCTCGATCGATGCTTTGCTAAATAATTTCCAAAAATAACTGTTTTTCATGATTTTTATGGGCTATTAATGATTTTTATATTGTGCGGCCAGTATAGCTCTAAACTGAGGCGATCGAAATCCTAAAATAATATCTTCAGGTGCAACACCCAGTTGTTTAAGTTCAGAAATTAACTCAATCTCTGTAGCATTATGCTGAATCCAGATCTGCTCATCAATTAAATCTAAATGAATCGCACAACCATAAACACGATAGTTGTCATCCCAGGAAGAATGAATCAATAAATAACGATCGCGTAGGGGATCAAATACAAGCTGAGAATAGGGGGAATCCAGAGCGATCGTTTCCAAAAGCTGCTGGATGACTTGTCGATACTGAGTTATTTTATCCATTTTGAAATGACCTCACGGTTGACATCGTAAACAATTAGTTGTAATTGGTAGCGTTGAATAATAGTTTTTGCAAGATCAAAGCGTAAAAAGGTATCTTCAACCTCTGAAGGAACTGCAAGAAAAAGAATACGATCCGGTTCCTTCGAGTTTTCTAAAGCAATCTTGTAGTTTAAATATTGCCCTAAGGCTGTATGGAATTCAGAAATCACTGAACCACTGGCAAAACTTTTAACCTCTACAGCTATTTTACGCTCTTCTTTCTCCGCGCCGATCGTTATTTCTGCGGCCAGGTCAATATAGAGGTTGACAATACCATAACTTAATGGATAAGGATCATGAGTAATCCTCCATCCATCCTTTTCTAGAGCAACACGAACAATAGGATGAAACAGATCTTTTGCCATAAGGTTAGCCTCAAAACTAGCTGAAGCCCTCACTACAAACTGGAGGGATTCAGCCGATCGGTCTAAAAATTTAATGATTAACAGTTTAAGGCGGCTTAGACCACCTTAAATGAACCCATGGAATCCTGGAGCTTCTGGGTGACAGAAACCGTGGCTTGTAGGTCGTTGGATACCTGGCGGGAGGCGTTGGAGGATTGCTCGGCGGCTTTGGCTAATTGGGTCATCAGTTGCTGCACCTGTTGGGCGGTTTTCACTTGGGAGTCCGTGGCTTTGGCGATCGTTCCAAAGAGTTGATTCACTTGGCGGGAGGCGGCGACAATGCGCTCTAGGTTTTGCTTGGCGTTTTCCACCAGTTGAGTCCCCTGTACCACCTGGGAAGTCCCGGATTCCATGGCGCTCACCACTTCATTGGTTTCCCGCTGAATGGCTTCCACCACCTGTTCAATCTCTTTGGTGGCTTCGGCGGACTGGGCTGCCAGGGCTCCCACTTCTTCCGCAACCACCGCAAACCCCTGACCCTCTTCCCCGGCTCGGGCCGCTTCGATACTGGCATTGACCGCTAGGAGGTTGGTTTTCAGGGCAATTTGGTTAATCAGGGCAACAACTTTGGAAATTTGTTGAGAAGCTTCCCCTAAGCGTTTCACTTTTTTAGCGGTTTCTGAGACGGTTTCCCGTAGTTGCAGAATGCTGTCTACGGTACGATCCATTACTACGCCGCTATTTTCCGCTACAGTAGCTACAGATTGGGACGCTTGGGCGGCTTTGCGGGCGTTCATGGCCACCTGACGGATGGACTGGGTAACGGAGTCGATCGTGCTCAGGGCTTGGGTGAGTTGCTGGGCCTGACCCAGGGTGTCCTGAGCTAGTTCGCGCATGGACTGATCCGTATTGCCCATGGAGTTACTGAGTTGCACCGTGGTATTTTTCACCTGCATTACAATGTCCCGCAGGTTCTCCACGATCGCATTGAAAAAGTCCGCCACAATCCCGATCTGCCCTTCGTTAATTTCTGCCCGCACGGTCAAATCCCCTTGGGCAGCACCTTCCACGTCCATCAACAATTTCAGTAGTTCCTGTTGGAGAGCTTCCCCCCGTTGCCGCTCCTGCTCCGCCACAGCCCGCTGCTCCAGCGCCCCCAGGTTACTCAGGGATTGGCCAAGACGACTGGTGATCCGCTGCATAATTTGGCGCTCTTCCCCTGTCCAGCGGTGGGGAGCTTGGCACCGATCGACCATTAATAGACCAAAGGGTTCATCCCCCCGGAGCACCTGCACCACCATACTGGCCCGGAATTGCCAGCGGCGCAGTTCTCTCACTTCGGTATCCGTAAAGCCCGCCTGAAAGACATCTTCAAGGGCAACAATTTGGCCACTTTCCAAGTTGATGTCAATATTGGTAATCCCTAACAGGCTTTTCTGTGCGTTGTCAAAGATAGGAGTTGCATAGGTAGCAATCAGGGCACCATAGGAAGAATAGGGTTCTACCCATAATTCTTTTTGAGTTTCTACAGGAGTTAGGTAATAATTTTGGGTATAGTAAGTGGTAGCGTCATTATCGGAACTCAGTTCAGAATAAAAGACATTACTATAAGGTGCATTTAAACGAGTCCCAATTTGTCCAGGCACTTCTTGGTCGTAGTAATAGTAGGGAAAAAACCATTGGCGCTGGGAAGTGATCCCTCGTGGGGTTTGTCCAAATCCAAGACCAAAGGCAGATTCAGGCATTTCTAAAAAGTATTGAAAGGCGAGATCTTGATAGACCTGAGGGGTCGTAATCTTTTGGTTTTTTAAGAAATTGACCGCCGATCCCAGAAGGGTGACGTGTTGTTCAATCACCTCAAGGCTAGCTTCTAGTTCTGCGACCTGTTCATTAACTTGATCCGCAATATTACGTTTCCCCTCGGTCAATAAGGTATTATAAATAAAGAATGATAATCCCCCTAATCCCACGAGGGCAGCCCCCATCACCGATAGGAAGAGGCGCGTTCCAATGGAGTTGATACCACGCACCTTAAAATTCTTACCCAAGGTATCTATTTTTAAGGAAAATCGTTCTGATTTGGGGATAGGTTCGTCCCCACCAATAATGATTCCAGACCCGGTGATCGGTTCCTGGGGGGAGGTGATCTCCGATCGATCTAAATTAGGGCTAGGCGATTGATCGGGAGCTAAGGCATTTTTAGGATCTTGAGTAAGCATAATCTTAGGGTAATAGGGTTAATTAGGGTTAATCGGAGCAGTTAAAACTGGGGTTGGGCAACCTGTAACAGGGTACGAATAAGAGCATCTCCCTGAAGTAAAAAGAGGGGTTTATCGACTTCTCCCCAAAAACCTTGAGTACAGGTACTAATGATTTCAGGGGGCTCCAATAACTCAGGAACCGATCGAATCTGGTCGGCGGAAACCCGCAGCAAATTGCCTATACTTTGAACCAAAAAAGCAATGGGGGTATCCTGGGCAAAAACGATCGCTACGGTGTATTCTGTCAAGGGCGATCGTTGGGGTAAAATTCCTAGAAAATGCCCTAAATCCACAGCCCAAATCAGTTTGTTGCGATGATAAATCAGCCCTAGAACAAAGGCGGGCATATTAGGCATTCGGGTCAGGGCATCCAGGGAGAGGGTAAACACCTCTTGAACCGAACCTAAATCCAGGGCAACCTGGGTAAAGGGATCAATGCGTAAAGAGAGAAAGGTTAAAAGTTCTGAGGTTGTATGCTCAGAAAAGCGATCGTTTTGATCTAGATTGACTAGATTTACTGAATTTAGGCTTGCGTCCAGACCGGTCAGCATTTTAAGTCCCTTATGAGATAACGATCGTCTTTCTGTTGCCTGCTTGAAGACCTTGCCTGAAGAACGAGGGAAATAGAAAACTTCCCTCTAGGATTTCTCAATGTTCTAAATGTTCTCAAGATGAGCCTGAGTTGATTAGTCTGAGTTCATGAGTCTGAATTGACCTTATCCTAATAAGGATTTAACAGCCTGGGTCACTTCTTCACGGGTATAGGGTTTGGTCAGGTACAGGTTAAGCCCTTGCTTTAATCCCCACACCCGATCGAGTTCCTGATTTTTAGAGGTACAGGCGATAATCGGTAATTTTTCTGTATCAGGATTTTTACGAATCGCTCGACATAGCTCCAAGCCATTCATATCGGGCATGACTAAATCCGTGATCACTAAATTTGGTTTCTGAGCAGTGACCTTTTCTAGCGCTTCTTGGCCGTTCGTTGCTTGAATAACTTGATACCCTTCCTGCTCCAGGTAGGTACTCATCAGTTCTCTTTCTGAGTGAGCATCATCGACGACTAAAATGGTTGACATAAACGTTCTCCGAGGATCCAAATATGCTTATAAAGTTGATCTATCTAATCTTATTATTAAATGGAAACTTCTCTCCATTCCTTGGATAAATTTTAACGGGGTAGCCATCCCCTTCCTAGCTTAAATATCGAAAGACCATGGCAATTAACTCCTGATGGTCAAAGGGTTTGGTTAGATAGTCTGTGGCTCCCGAAAAACGAGCTTTAGCGCGATCCACTAAGCCTTTATTACCCGTTACCATCACGATCGGCATGTCTTTGAGGCGGGGCACTTTGCGAATAAGCTGGCAAATCTGGTAACCGTCAATATGGGGCATTCCCACATCCAAGAGAACAATGTCAGGAACGATCGTACAAATTTGCATTAAGGCTTTGGTGGGATCACTTACCGTAGTGATCTGTAGATTTTGATTATCTAATAAGCGACTAATTTCCTGTAGCATGGCCTCACTATCATCCACACACACAACCTTCCACACCTGGGTAGGAGCAACATCCACCATCATGTTTTTCAGGTCGCCCGATGGATCCTCAGATCCGGCCCTCTCATCTGATTTTTTGGGCTTTTGAGGTAAGGCATCGGGAAGGTTTAAAACTTCTGTTTCTTTCAAACCAATGGGTTTTGATCGGGAGGAGATCAGACTTTTCTGGGGGGAATCTTCCGGATCTGGTTCCACATTGGCAAAGAGAGCGGCTAGATTGCTGGTGTAGGCTAAATCATGATAGGGGGGTTCGGGATCCCGCAACACAATTACCCCTTCTTTGACTAAAGGAGATAGGCGCTTCGCCACCACCAATTCATCCTGATTTAACAAAGCGCTGAGTTGCCGGAAATTAAACCCCTTCAGCAGGCGAGTCAGCTTTTCTAGGGTCTCCACGGACATACGGCGCACAGCTTGCTGATTGCTACTAAAATAGGGCCGCTGATAGGGTGAGCAGATGGTTTTGCCGAGTTGTTGCCAATTGTTCAAGCGCTCATAGACCTGATCAAAAATGGAGTTAACCTTGATCTTTTCAAAGGTAGGCAAGGTATCTGAATCTCTCACTAATTCAATGGTATATTGCCAGTTTAGATCATTCCACAGTAGGGCAGCTTCTAAGACTTCTAAGCTAATGCGTTGAACGAGGAGCGAAGCAACTTTAGCGGAGAGAATTTTCTGAGTGTATAACCAATGGATAGATTGATAATCCGGCGCAAGCCAAGACTTATCTTCCTGCTCATAAAAGGCATTCAACTGTAAACGCATCCAAGGCTTTAGGGGCTCTACCCCTTCGTAATTCCCTCTGGCAATTCGTTTGAGGTGACGCTCTAAACGCTCTAGGGACTGTAAGGAATTAGTGGCATAAACCAGACTATCTGTATCGAAATAAAGATGCCAGTTTGCCTTATCATTTTCTAAACGAATATAGCGGCGATCGAGTCCTTTATTAAATTCTTCTAATAACTGGGAAAAAGAAGAAGAGACAGACATCATTTTTTGTACCATGATGACACCTAGAATTAAGATTTATTTGTGGAAAATGGCATAGTCACTGAATGGCCAACTCAAATCTTCAAATTTATCAATTTATGATATGGCACCCTTGATGAATTGGAACAAACGGTAAGAGACCCTACTCTTGTTTAAGACTTTGAGCCGCAAGGAAAAAAATTTTGCTGACTGAAATAAACGCATATATATATTCTTCTATGCACACTTTAGATCAGAACAAAATAACTTTTTGTGGTCTCCTTGCATTTGAGATGAGCGTAAGCCCCACAAAAAATATAGAGTAGCCAAGAGTTACTCGTCAAGCACCGTTATAACTACGATCTACCTAGAAAATGATCAAACCTGATTTCAATCTGAACTCAGTGTAAACACTGTAATACTTAAGTCATCCCACTGAGTTTAGCCAGTTAGTTTTAATAGAAAGTGATCATTGGTTTAAGTTTCATTTAAGGCTAGGTAAATTTAATGTTATTGTTTCTTGAAATGATGGGTGGCAAGTCCGACAAGATAATCAAATTTTTTGGCTTTTACGGATTTTTTAACTGATTTTTAACCTTCTCTTGACTTGAGCTTTAACTAATTTTTAACTGCCCTAGCCCGCCGAGCATTGGATCCTGAGAGCCCTCCTGATCGGTCAAAGTCCGTAAACCTAGGTTGGAGATCCTCGAAATTGCTATAGAATCCCTATGGCACTGAGATTTTTTATGGAGTGTGGGTAGCATGAACATCGTTTTAGCGATCGTCATTGGGATCATTGCCTTTTTGGCTGGTATCGGGTTGGCCTACAGCCTGCTGGAAAACCGCCTCAACGTACAAGAGCAACGCCATCGTGCCCGCACCCGTCGGGAGATTGAAGATGTGGAGCGGATTTCTGCGGAGCGGATGCAAAAGCGGATTGATGCCCTCAAAGCTCAGTATGAAACGCAAATTCAACAATTAACCCATCAGCTTGAACTCGCCCAAGCCCCCCCAGAGCCGATCGTAGAGCCCATTTCAGAACCCGAACCGATCGCTGTTATCGACGAACCAGAAGAGCCAGAAACGATCGTAGAGCCCATTTCAGAACCAGAAGCAGAACCGATCGTTGTTACCGACGAACCAGAGTCAAGTTTGCCCGAACCGATCGTTGAGCCCATTTCAGAACCAGAAACGATCGCTGTTATCGACGAACCAGAATCAAGTTTGCCCGAACCGATCGTAGAGCCTATTTCAGAGCTAGAACCAGAGCCGATCGCTGTTATCGACGAACTAGAAGAGCCAGAACCGATCGTTGAGCCTATTTCAGAATTAGAACCAGAACCGATCGCGGTAACTCCTGCCTATCAAGATCCCCCCACGACCTTGGAATTTGGAGATGACCTGAATACATCGGCAATCTCAGTTGATGCCACAACGATCGCTCCCCCCCCCATTACCCTCGAAGACCTCAAAACCATCCCCTATTCTGCCAACAGTGCAACTCGCCTGCAATTAGCCACCAACCTGCTAACCCTGCTCCAAACCCAATCCCACATCGAACTGTCTCAGCCCCTCTTGATTAACGTCCTCAAGCGTTTTAGCCAAGATCCTACCCCCCAGTTACGGGAATTAGCCGTGCTCTGTCTCAGCAAGATTCGCTCTCCCCTGGTGGTTCCCCTTCTGCGGCAAAGATTGCGGGATACAGATGTGGCCGTGGTCAAAGCCGCTAATGAAGCCCTAGAGCCGTGGCGCGGTCGGGGTAAACTTAAGGCTAGCAAGCCCAGTAAACTCAAGCCCAAAACCCGAAGACCCTCCAACTAGAACCCAAGGACGATCGGATCAGGGGTATAATTAAGGACTTTGTGGCTAATTGCTCAGTCCCCATCCGCTCTAGCGGTTTAGCAGTTGGCCAAGGAACAACGATCATTAACTTTGATTTTATGAACATTACAAGCTTCGTACAGTTTCTCTGGTCAGCATCGGCGGTGGCCTTAGTCGCCCTCGTTCTGTTGCACAGCCCCAAAGGTGATGGCATTGGCGGCATCGGTGGCCAAGCCCAATTATTTACCAGTGCTAAAACCGCTGAAACGACCTTAAACCGAATCACCTGGACGCTCTTCGTGGCTTTTGTGATCATGACGATCGCTTTGAGTGCCAACTGGCTGCCCAGTGCCGCCACGGCTCCCGCAACCCCTGCCAATCCTGCCGACATTTCGCCGCTGCCGGACACCAATCTGCCGGACTTAGCGCCTGAAAATATACCGCCCAGCGCCCCCGCCGTCCCGGAAGAAACTCCTAACGAATAGCCCCTAAAGCATTGCGAATGAATGACTAATAGCCCCAAGCCTACCCATAAGCCCCCCCAGGAAATTTTGCCCTCGCTGTGGGGGTTTGCCCCCAATCGAGACACCTTGGGAGGTGTTGCCTATTTGATTGCCCATCCAGAGGGGGGGGTCTTGGTGGATCTGCCAGCCTGGAATACGGTTAATCAGGAGTTTCTGGAAAAATTCCAGGTTCGCTATTGCTTTTTAACTCATCGTGGCGCTATTGCAGCCCCCGCCCCATGGCGATCGTTCTTAAACTGTGCTCTCTGCATTCAAGAACAAGAAGCTTACCTGCTGCCAGGATTAGAGCCGCGATCGTTTCACACCGAGATCACCCTAGCAGCAGATCTCTATGGCTTTTGGACTCCGGGCCATTCCCCCGGCTCCGCCTGTCTCTATTGGCAAGCCCAGGGCGGCATTCTCTTCTCTGGGCGACACCTGCTCCCCAACGCAGAAGGCAACCCCACCCCCCTACACACCCGCAAAACCTTCCACTGGCCGCGCCAACTCCATCACACCCAAGCCCTCAAACAGCGCTTTTCCCCTGAAACCCTGAGTTATATCTGTCCCGGCGCAAGCCTCGGACTCCTACGAGGAGCAAAATTCATCGATCGCGCCTACGATCGGCTTAATTGGGAATTAAGAATTAAGAATTAGGAATTAGGAATTAGGAATTAAGTAGGTCGGGGTAATTATCCTGAGGTGGAGATCACGTCAAAACAAGGGTTTCAGGCATTTTTAGCGCAGTTTATTTCCCCCGGTCTACTTAGGAATGGTTTTGAGTCACCGGCTCAGTTCCCCTCTTGGGAGGGGTTAGGGGTGGGTCGGTTCGTGTCAAACTCTCCCCTGTCCCCTATTCCCTATCCCCTATCCCCTACCCCCCTGTCCCCTATATGTTAAGAAATATTTAAGTCCTTAAAATCCATCAGGGGAAAACCTTTCTTTGTTCTCCGTCCCAGCGCAGAATAGATTTGTATCTTTTGACTCAGACAAACGACCAACGACTACCATGACCTTTACCGCGATCGCTCCTAAAACGACCCTTGATGAAACGTACCGCTTAAATCTTCAGCCCCTAGAGATGCCCGAACGGCTCTTAATGGGAGCAGGCCCATCAAATGCGGATCCCAGGGTGATAGCGGCGATGGATCGTCAGCCCATTGGCCACCTGGATCCGGAATACCTGCGGCTGATGGATGAGGTGCAAAAATTGCTGCGCTATGCCTGGCAAACCCATAATTTTATGACCTATCCGGTGCCGGGTACGGGGTCTGCGGCCATGGAAGCGACCCTGGCCAATACGGTGGAGCCGGGGGATGTGGTGTTGGTGGCGGTCAAAGGGTACTTTGGCAAGCGCTTGGTGGATATGGCGGGCCGCTATGGTGGGGATGTGCGTACCCTTGAGGCGGAGTGGGGATCGGTGTTTTCGTTGCCGGAACTGCGGGAGGCGATCGCTACCCACCGTCCTAAAATCCTGGCGATGGTTCATGCGGAAACCTCTACGGGGGTTTTACAGCCCATGGAAGGCATTGGGGATCTGTGTCGGGAATTTGATTGTTTGCTGATTTTAGACACGGTGACCAGTTTAGGTTGTGTGCCCATTTTTCTAGATGATTGGAAGGTTGACCTGGCCTATAGTTGCAGCCAAAAAGGCCTGAGTTGCCCGCCGGGAATTTCCCCCTTTAGCATGAGCGATCGGGCCATCGAAAAACTGGATCAACGCACCACCCCCGTGGCCAACTGGTACTTAGACAACTCCCTGCTTCGCAAATACTGGGGGGGAGAGCGCACCTACCACCACACCGCCCCGGTGAACATGACCTACGGACTGCGGGAAGCCCTGCGCCTGTTAGCGGAGGAAGGCTTAGAAGCCCGTTGGCAACGCCATCAAAGCAATGCGTCCAAGCTCTGGGCGGGGTTGGATCAACTAGGGCTAGAGTGTATGGTGCCTGTGGAATTTCGGTTACCCACCCTGACCTCCGTTAAAGTCCCCGATGGCATTGACGCGAAAGCCTTTCAACTGCATTTGCTCCGGGAGCACAATATTGAGATTGGCGTGGGTCTGGGGGTACTGGCCGGTAAAATTTGGCGCATTGGTATTATGGGCGCTAATAGCTACGCCGAAAAAGTCGATCGTCTCCTGGCGATTCTGGCGGAAAGTTTAGCCCAAGGGGTGGGGCGCAAGTAACCGCTAGCCCTGCATCCAGCACACTGGAGACGATCGCCCCGATCGCTCCGGTTTCACTGACAATATTGCTACATTTCCCACATTTCCATATTTCCACACCTTAATAATGACCACCATGCAAACCTATTACTATCTGGCCGCTAGCCAAAAATTTTTGTGCGAAGATGAACCCCTAGATGAGGTCTTTCGGGAACGTCACCGCCACTACGCCGAGCAAGAAAAAGAAATCGACTTCTGGCTCATTCAGCAACCCGCTTTTCTGGAAGCTCCGGCCCTGGCAGCGGCCAAAGCCAAGTGCCCCCAACCCACCGCAGCGATCGTTTCTACCAATTCCCAATTTATTACCTGGCTGAAACTGCGCCTAGAGTTCGTCCTAACGGGAGAATTTCAAGCTCCCTCCCCAGAGATCCCCGATCCCCTCGCGTCCTTAGTCCAGGTCTAAACAGGTCTAAAGGTCTACCGCAACGCACAAAAAAATTGTGGTAAGATGCAGGGGCTAGGCAGCTAAAACGCTAGAATTGAACCCAAATCTAGCCAAGTCTAGCCGGACTTAGATTGTTAGATTGAAAGTGTTAAGCCTGATGGGTCTTGAGAAATGCGCCTCAGAGTGCAGTTTCATACCAGACCCAGCACTTCCAGGAGAGGTGGCAGAGTGGTCGATTGCGCCCGACTTGAAATCGGGAGTACTGAAAGGTACCGTGGGTTCAAATCCCACCCTCTCCGTTTCTAAACATTGAACCGCCAACCATAGTGTTTGAGGTCAATGCGTTGATCTTTATTAAACTGAACCCCTTCCGCCTCTAGCAAATCCCGCTGTAGCCGATCGCTGCCGTTACGGTTAGGGGATTCGGAAACCTTTCCCTGAGCATTAATCACCCGATGCCAAGGGATAGAGCGATCGGGCAGGGCAACCCGATAGAGGGCATAGCCCACCAGCCTCGCGTGGCCAGGCAATCCAGCCATTTCCGCCACTTGCCCATAGGTAGCCACCTGACCATAGGGAATTTGGGATACGATCGTATAAATACGTTCATAGCGTCCGGGGGAAGGTTCAGGGAAAGTTGAAGTCCTTTCGGGGGAATGGTATCTTGCCATAGAAGTTCTTCCTTAGGGCTTACTCCTTTAGCCCAAGCAACCGCATTCTGGAATTTTCCCCTATTCCATCTTAAATCTGATAGCCAAGGTGTGTAGAGTTATGATTTTTTCAGCAATCCTTCGCCGCCGTAACTGGTTGGCCTTATTTTTCACTGTAGCTTTTAGCTTAATTGCCCTCCAAGCAGACAGTGCCACCCGACTGTTTGGGGCCGGTTCCTCCTTTGCCCTCCCTCTGTACACTGAATATTTTGCTAATCTTCAGGAAAAAGCAGACTTAAACGTTCGGTATCTGAGCATTGGCTCTGGACAAGGGTTCCGGCAATTGGGAGATAAGGTGACGGATTTTGCCAGCAGCGACTTCTACCCCCAAGGGGAAGAGGGGCAGCGCCTCCTGCGGCTCGATCAAGTTTCCGATCTATCGCTGCAAATTGCCCCAGTGGCCCTAGGGGGGGTGGCAATTATCTATAACATTAACTCGATCGGTGAGAATAGCTTGTCTCCAGCGGATGTAAAAATTTCGCGGCAAACCTTAGCGGGGATTTTCACGGGGGAAATTACCAACTGGCAACAGGTTAGCGCCGATTTACCCAACTTAGAGATCAAACCGATCGTCCATTGTGATGTTTCTGGGGCAAACTACATTCTCAGCCGCTACCTAGAAGCGGTTACAGATGGAAAAATCGAAAAGCGCCCTGGGCCAATTTGGTGGCAAGAAGCAGGCTTAGATCCCTATGCCGCAAGAACTTTAGATGATGGCGTTGCCGCTGCCGTAGCTTCCACCGAAGGGGCCATCGGCTATGTGCAGGTTAACTATGCCCTCCAAAACAATCTCAACACGGCCCGCATTGAAAACTCCCTAGGCCGTTTTGTTAAACCTGATTTGATTTACGTGAAGCGGGCAGTCGAAACGATCGAGTACGATAACTTCCGGCCCGTAGGCATTGAAGATCCAGCGATCGGCTATCCCATTGTGGGCATTAACGCCATCTACTACTACAACCGTCAGGACACGGCGGAAAGCGTGGAAGGGCTAACTACTATGCTGGAGTGGATTTTAACGGACGGCCAAGCCCTGAATGAGCAGTACAACTACCTCCCCGTTGACCCAACGATCGCCCAACAAGCCCTAGAAAACCTGAAGCAAAATCTAGTGGTATCCCCCTGGGCAAAAGTGGGCGCTTCTGAGCCTGTTACGCCTCCTAGCCTGGATGCTTGTAAGTAGTTGGAACCGTGGCTAGTGGCTAGTGACCAGTGGCTAGTGGCTAGTGACCAGTGAAGAGTGGGGAGGATTGGATCCGGTTCTCCCCCTTACCAAGGCTCCCTAGAGGGAGTCAGCGGTTAGAAGCATCCCTCCGCTGTAGCACGGGTTACGGCCTTACGATATACTGCATTTGTCTAGAGGATACAAAATCGACCATTGGCGAGACTATCCTCAAGAGACTCTATCGAATCGCAGCAGTTAAGAGGAAACAATCCTAGTTATGGCTTACGAACTCCCTCCTTTACCCTTTGGCTATACCGACCTTGAGCCTTACATTTCCAAAGCAACGCTAGAATTTCACCACGATAAGCACCATGCCGCTTACGTGACCAACTTCAACAAAGCGATCGAAGGCACCGAATGGGACAGCCAACCCATTGAAGCCGTGATCAAAGCGATCGCTGGCGATGCGTCCAAAGCAGGGGTTTTCAACAATGCTGCCCAAGCTTGGAACCACACCTTCTACTGGAACAGCATCAAGCCCGGTGGTGGTGGAGCCCCCACAGGAGCCCTAGCGGACAAGATCAACGCCGATTTTGGCAGCTTCGAGCAATTTGTAGAAGCGTTTAAAACCGCTGGTGCCACCCAATTTGGCAGCGGCTGGGCCTGGTTAGTGCTGGATAACGGCACCCTGAAAGTGACCAAAACCGGCAACGCCGACACCCCCCTCACCAGCGGCCAAACTCCCTTGTTGACCATGGATGTGTGGGAACACGCCTATTACCTGGACTACCAGAACAAGCGCCCCGACTACATTGCCACCTTCCTCAATAGCCTAGTTAATTGGGACTTCGCCGCCCAAAACTTTGCCGCAGCCTAGGTTTTTTTAGTTTTGAGTTTTGAGTTTTGAGTGTTGAGTTAGTGGGGAGTGAGGAGTGATGAGTTGCGGATTTAAACTGAAAACCCAACCCCATTCACTAAACTTGCCACTTCCCACTAACCACTAACCACTCAAAAAAACTCAAAACTCAAAACTCATAATTCAAAACTCACAACTCACAACTCACAAC
>DALYGI010000018.1:9568-22610 GCA_031971595.1 Prochlorotrichaceae cyanobacterium CTOTU29312 | reverse complement strand
GGATCAAAACGATCGCTACAAAAAAGGACGGCATAAGATATGTCGTCCAATAAACCAGATATTGAAGCAGTAAACCAATGAATCAAATATTAAATTAGGATTGAACCCATCAAGCACAGAACATTCACAGCAACTAAGGACTAGCTACCTTGACCCAATACCTGATTCTTGATTTTCCTAAATTCCTCCACAAGCTCCGTCCGCTTCTCCGCTTCCCAGAGGTAGCGATAGGTAAACCAGATGCTATAGGTCAAGCCAATCAATTCTAAAGTAGGAGCCAGCAGTGGAATTTCGTGAACCACTTCCAGCACCGCCAGGGTCACCTTCACCGCAACGATCGCCCCTAGAAAGAGGAGGATCACAGCGATGACCTGCTTGTACTGCTCAAAAACACTGGAAATCACATCTAGGGAAATGTACTTCGAGAACTGAGCAAACACCTGTTGCCAATCATTGTCTGGCTCAGCACTGCCTTCTGCATTACCGAGGTGAGTCACTGTGCCAGATTCTGGCGTAGGGGGAGCTATGCTAGCACTCTCACCAGGTAGGGGGGGGTGATCAAACTTTACGTCTGTACTCATTACTAAATCATCTTAAACTCAGGATCAATGCAAGAGCCAAACTTAAGACAGAAGATTTGGCTTCAACAGGGGGGCTGAAACCGTTGCCACCGTCTTAATCAGGCAATCTACAGGCCACTATTATCAAATTACGGGGATCAATAGCCATTTGTGTAATATTTGTTAAAACTTATTAAAAATCTGTAAGAAATCTGTAGGAAATTTATAAGGTTTTTCTTCAGATTCCCCCAGGGGGGGATCTTCTATAATGCAGGGGATAAGCGGAGGCGCGTTTATGGGGTCTATGGAATCTACTGGGATCAGTGAGCCCTGCCGTCTTCCGTTGTCCTTCATGTTGTCCCTAGTCTTTGGAGTGCTGTTGTGGTTGCTGCCCCAGAAACAATTCGTTCCCTTTCTCTAACCGATCGTGCCGCCGCTGAACGGGTGGCGGTGCTGCTGATGGGATACGGCGAAGTTGAAAGTTATGAAGACTTTGCTAACTACAATGAGCAAGCGTTAAACCTTTTAACCGCCAAGTTTGCCCCCGTACCCACCTGGTTATATCCCCCCCTGGCCAAACTCCTCGCCGTTTTTGATCTGCACGAATGGAGCCATCAGCACGGCAATTTTATTTCCCCCCACAATGCCATTTTTGAAGAGCAACGGGCGGGCATTGAAGCGGCGTTACAGGAAACCTGGGGCGATCGGGTGAAGGTGTTCAAGGCCTTTAACTTTTGTGCCCCCCATCTCCCCCATCAGGTTTTAGCGCAGATCAAGGCGGAAGGCTTTAGCCGCATTCTGATCTATCCGCTCCTCGTGGTGGATTCCATTTTTACCAGTGGCATTGCGGTGGAGCAGGTGAACGCCGCCCTAGTGAAAACCAAAGATGGAAGCGATCGGCATTGGGTGGAAGGGATGCGCTATATTCCCTCCTTTTTTAATGAACCGGCCTATTTGAACTTACTGGCGGATTTAGTGAGCCAAACGATCGAAAAAGAACTAGCCGTCGCCCATCTGCCTTCCCAAACGGGCATTATCCTCATGAACCACGGCTGTCCTCACAAAGCCAAAGGATTCACCTCCGGCATCGACGAAAGCCAAGCCCTCTATGAGCGGGTACGGGAGCGGCTGATTAACCGTTATCCCTTGATTTCCATTGGTTGGCTCAACCACGACACGCCCTTGATTGAATGGACGCAACCCGACGTAACCCAGGCTTCTAAAAATCTGATGGAACTGGGAGTAACGGCCCTGGTGTATATGCCCATTGGCTTTGCCACGGAAAACCATGAGACCCTCTTAGATGTGGATCACATCATTACCGCCCTGCGTCGCAATCGTCCCGACGTAACCTATCTGCGGATGGATTGCGTCAACGCGAATCCCACCTTCCTGAGAATGGCCGCAGACTGGGCCACCCCCCACATTGCGGATTTACTGGAAGCAGAAGCACTGGCGGTCAACCCCAGCCTAGCGATCGTTCAAGCCAAGCACTTAGGAAGTCATGGCCATGATCATGGGCATGGACACGATCGCGGGCATAGCCATGATCACCATAACCATGGATCCCATAATCATGGATCTCATACCCATGGGCATAGTCATGATCACGGGCACGATCATTCCCATCATCATTAGGCGGGAAGCGTTATTAGGTAGTTAGTGGCTAGTAACGTACCCTACTGGACTGTTTCACCTAAAGTAAGGCAATAGAGAACTTGACAAAGCCAGTCTTGACAGCTTTTGATAGATAGTCTAATGCACCATTTTAGATGAAATAGTCCACTACAAAATCAACGAGGAGTTGTTATACAGCAACTCTAAAGACCATGTATCGTACTAAGTCTATAACTATTCTGGTTCTACCCAACCCTTAACGATAGCTTTACCAATTTTTACATACGGGTTGTCCAAGAGTTCTTCGACAGCAGTTTCACCACCAGATTGCAATACACTAACAACACGGCGTTTAAAGCCAGGAGTTGTTTCGCCGTTAACGTAGGTTGCTGACTCATCTAGCCTCCGAACACAGCGGGAAAACCTGCAAAATTTTATATCAATTTATAGAGGGATCCTGGGGTACCAATGGCATAGAGATCCCAGCAGAAAATGTAGGTTGGGGTGCGCCAACCCAACAAAACTATGGGGGCGCACCGAAAGGAGGCTTAGGTAATCACGGTGGGACGATCGCGCCCGGTCAGGGTTTTAATTTGGGCTACTTCGTCCGCGAGTTCAATCAAATCCCCTAGGGCATCCTGGGGATCTAAGTGGTGTTGGTTGGGATCGGCTTCGTAGCGCTCTAAATAGAGCCGCAAGGTTGCCCCTTGGGTGCCGGTGCCCGATAGCCGGAAGACCATCCGAGAGCCGTCGGTAAAGCCAATACGAATCCCCTGTTGTTGGCTGATACTGCCATCTACGGGATCGGTGTAACTAAAGTCATCCGCGTATTCCACGGTGTAACGACCGAGGGGTTGCCCCTTGAGGGTGGGGAGTTTGCTCCGTAAATTGGCGATGAGGGTGTTGGCGGGATCGCTGGGAATGGCTTCGTAGTCGTGGCGGGAGTAGTAGTTACGCCCGTAGGTTTGCCAATGCTCCTGCACGATCGTTTCCACGGATTGTTTCCGCACCGCTAGGATGTTCAGCCAGAATAAAACCGCCCAAAGTCCATCTTTTTCCCGCACATGGTTCGAGCCGGTGCCAAAGCTTTCTTCACCGCAGAGGGTGGCCCTATTGGCATCGAGTAAATTTCCGAAGAATTTCCAGCCCGTGGGGGTTTCGTAGCACTCAATCCCTAGTTTGGCCGCTACCCGATCCGCTGCGGCGCTGGTGGGCATGGAGCGGGCAATGCCACTAATTCCCTGGGCATAGCCGGGTACTAGGTGAGCATTGGCCGCTAGGATGGCCAGGCTATCACTGGGGGTGACAAAGAAATGACGGCCTAAAATCATATTCCGATCGCCATCCCCATCGGAAGCCGCCCCAAAGTCGGGGGCATTGTCGCCGTAGAGAATTTCCACTAAATCATGGGCATACACCAGGTTCGGGTCAGGATGGCCGCCCCCAAAATCCTCCAATGGGATGCCATTTTGTACCGTGCCCGCCGGAGCCCCCAACCGTTGCTCAAAAATGGCCGTGGCGTAGGGCCCCGTGACCGCATGGAGGGAGTCCATGACCATGCGGAAGCTGCCGCCGGTGAGTAAGGCCCGGATTTGGTCAAAATCAAAGAGACTTTCCATTAACTCCCCGTAGTCCGTCACGGAGTCGATGACCTCTACGGTCATACTGCCCAGGGTTGTGGAGCCAAGACGATCGAGATCCAGGTCTGCCGCTTCCAGAATTTTGTATTCCGTCAGGGTTTTTGTCCGTTCAAAAATCGCTTCTGTTACCTTTTCCGGCGCAGGCCCGCCATTGTTGATGTTATATTTAATGCCGAAGTCGCCGTCAGGGCCTCCAGGGTTGTGGCTTGCGGAGAGAATAATTCCCCCAAAAGCTTGGTATTTGCGAATGATGCAGGATACCGCAGGGGTAGACAAGACCCCGCCCTGACCCACTAAGACTTTACCAAACCCGTTGGCCGCTGCCATTTTCAAAATGATCTGAATGGCCGATCGGTTGTAAAATCTACCGTCTCCTCCAACCACCAGGGTCTGCCCTGCGTAGTTGTCTAAACTATCAAAAATAGATTGGACAAAGTTTTCTAAATAGTGCCGTTGCTGGAAGACCGTCACCTGTTTGCGTAAGCCGGAGGTGCCGGGTTTTTGATCCCCAAAGGGTTGGGTGGCAATGTTGTGAATATTCATAGGGTTTGTGTCTAGCCTTTCTTCATGAGTCTACCGCTTGATGAGCCGCTCCATGCCAAATTTCTGCGCCGACCTTATACCTATGGTCTGGCGGCCCTTTTCCAGTGCTCTGCGTTGGCTCAGCGGGTCAGCATGGGGCTGGGGGTGGCCTTGGCGATCGTTTATCTCTTCTGGTCAGGGACGATCGGAGAGGGTCTTTGGGCTAATGGGGGTGAGGGTTGGAGCGATCGGTATGTCCAGTGGGGGGATTATCCTGGGTTTTGGCTAGGGTTTTACTGGCATCCTGACGTTCGGACGTTACTTGCTGATCATGAATACTTAAATACGCTGCAAGCTACCACTCCCTTAGGCATTAAAGGACTGTATTTTCTAGCGGCACAACTTCAGATTCCGTTTGAGCTTTTCCACGCCGGTTTAATTAGTCTGTTAGCGATGGGAATTGCGGGCTTAAGCTGTAGTTTAACCCTGAGTTTATTGCCCGTTCCCCTGGCAGGAGTGATGGCAAGTTTCCTGAGTTTACAAAGTTTATGGTCTGACCATATCCCCCTAGTGCCTGACCCTAAAACCTGGGGATATTTAGGCTTATTATTATGCTTTTCTGCGTTAAATTATCGCGGCGCTAATCCTGATCCGATTCCCCGCCTTCAGGACACTTTCCTAACGCCTATCTCCCCTGGGTCTGAGAACTTAAGAGGTTTGACCTGGCTGAAAGGATTACATTGGTCCGTCCTGATCAGTATTATTTTTCTTGCTCTGTTTTCCCCCATCTATCTCCTATTAATCTTTGGGGTTTTTAGTCTCCAGACGATCGAGCGGTTAGCGATCGTTCCGGTGGGAAGAAAGGCACAGACGGTTCAGGAATTTTTAGAGTGGAGTAAAAAACAGTATAGTCACGCCCAACCCCATACTTTGGGTAACCCTCAAGATCACAATCCAAGAGCGAGATCCCGCAGGCGGAAAAAACAAAAAAAACAACAAGTGGAATGGCAGTTTCAGTTTCGTTCCCCTCGCCTTTGGGATTTGTATTTTCCCAGTTTAGGGTTGATTCTAGGGATTGGCTTACTCTACGGGGTGATCAATCATTGGGGAACTATCGTATTATCCCGCGCTGATATGCTTCAGCAACCGGCCTTTGATGGGGAGGGAATCTGGTCTTATTTCTATCACAATCCCTGGCAGACTTGGCTGAGTGGAATCCACAGTGGTTTTATTCCCCCGCTGTCCCCCCCCCTGTTGTGGAGTGGCTTGGTGTTGCCCCTCTGGCTTGGATCTTGGGGGCCGGGTCCACTGCCCCTGCTCCGACAGGTGAAATCTAACCTGTCCCTCCTGGGGGAATTATGTCTGGTTTCCCTAATTGGTTTTATTTTTGCCCATGCCTTTATTTTGCAACTGGGATGGCCTCAGGATTTGGTCTGGGTCAGCCATCGGTTAGGGCTAACGATCGCCACGAGTATTTTTCTAACGGCCATTGGTGATGGAGTGGCCCAAGCCCTGGGACGATCGCGGCAACGCTGGTGGGCCATAGCTTTGGCCCTGGTGACCCTGGTGATTATTTTCCGGTTTCCGTTTATTAACCTCACCCCTCCCGCCAATGTCTTGCCCACCCTTTCCTCCGAGATACTTTCCTCCGAGACCCTTTCTTCCAAGACCCTGTACGATCGGGCTGATCCCAGTCCTAAAATTTTGATCAGTACCCTAGGGTTTCGGGACACCCTCGCACCAGAGGAGCGGCAACGCCTGGATCTGCTCCAGACGATCGCCCCGGTGTATTTCACCCCCATGGCCCTCACGCCCTACCGCAAATCTACCTATGAAAATCAACGTCAACAGTTAAGGGAACTGCTGCAAGCTGAATATCTCGGTTCCCGTGCCGATGTGTTAGCCTTTGTCGATCGTCTCACGGTTCAAACCCAGGGGGAACCGCTCTGGCTCGTGGAACAACAGCGTTTTACCCCAGAAAACTGGTCGCAGTATGGTCTGCTGCACTATCTTTACCCCAACCTCAGCCGTCAGATTGACAAAAAGTTAAATAATCCCGGAGCCCCTCAAGGTTTTTTACGGACGATCGTTTCTAGCCCCACCTCAGCCCCAGAGGACACTTGCCGCTTCCACAGTGGAGACTGGATCATCCTTAATCTCAGCAAGCGGTGTTTGCCAAGGTAGGTTAAAATCGCTTAGCGTAGGGCATTTATCTTGAGTTTTCCTGTGAGTTTTTCCTTTCCCAGTGGGCAACAACAACGGACGGTGCGCTCCAATTACCGGGTACTGGGTTTGATTGGCCAGGGACAGTTTGGCAAGGTGTACTGCGCCGTTCATCGTAGATCAGGCAAATTGGTTGCCCTCAAATCCCTCGATCGGTATCGCCTCTCTACCCAGCAATTTCTGCGGGAACTGCGGTTTTTAATGTCCCTTCGTCATCGCCATATTGTCAGTTGCCAAGCCATTGAACATACCCGGCGGGGACGTTATTTAGTGATGGATTATTGTCCAGGAGGCACCCTGCGGGACTTGTTAGAAGATGAGCAATGCCGGATTAATTGGAGCCAAGGGATTCAGTTAATTAGGGATGTGCTCAAAGGGTTAGCCCATGCCCATGCCCAAAATATTATTCACTGCGATATTAAACCCGAAAATATTCTGCTCGATCCCACTCCCCACGGCTGGGTCGCCCGCATCAGCGATTTTGGCATTGCCCATGTCATGCAGGAAGAGGGCTCTGAGGATAGTGGTTCCCCGGCCTATATGGCTCCTGAGCGCTTTTATGGTCAATATCACCTCAGTTCCGATCTCTATGCGGTGGGGATCATGCTCTTTGAACTGTTAGTGGGCGATCGTCCCTTTACGGGTACCCCCATTGAACTGCGGAATGCTCACCTCAACCAACAGCCCCACATCCCCGATCGGATTCCCCCGGATCTCGCCCAGGTGCTTCGCCAATCCCTCAAAAAATTGCCCGGCCAGCGGTTTCAATCGGCCCAAGCCATGGGAGAAGCCCTGGAAGCAGCGGCTCAACCCCTGCATTCTGCCCTGACCCTTGCGGATGGTTCGATTGTGAGGGATCTTGCCGATGCCACCGATGCCTCGGATCTCAGGGTTCCCACGGATTCCCCCGATGCCCCCGTACCGGTAACCGGATCCCCCTACTTCCAGAAGCCAGAGGCGGTTTTTTCCCCCACGGAACTCCCCCCGCCCCTGGCCACCCTGAAGTTTCCCCCGGACTTGAAGCAGCTAGTGATTGCTCCTCGGCAACCGGAGGGCTTAGAACTCTATGGGGTGGTGGATCATAAGGTTTTTTACCAATCCCGTGATTCCCAGAGCCTTCTAACTCGCCAAAATTTGGATCTAGGGGAACTGCCCAGTCATCTGGTCGCCACGGCCACCGGGGTACTGGTGACGACCCATCAAGGGTTGTATGGCTGGTTTCGCAGTGATGGTCAGGGGGCTAAAAAATTTGGCCAGTGGCAAAATCGGGGCGATCGGATTCTTGGGTTAAGTCCCGATCAACGCTGGTTTATGGTGGGCATTCCTGGGTCTGACCATTCCCTCTACCTGGGGAGTTTGCGGGATCCCCATCGCCCTAAGCTACTGCGGAAATTTGCCCCCACGGGTCGGTACGATCAGGCGTTTCTGTTGGATACCACGGGCCACGGGATCTTGATGACCCATCGGGAAGAGGGGACAGGGATTCAGGCCTTTAACCGTCGCGCTCAAAAGATCGGAGAGTGGCAGGTTCCCCTTCGCCTCTCCTCCTGTCAGTTAGGGATGAAACCCTATCGTCTGGTGGCCCTGGAAGCGGCTGCGCCCCATTTGGTGTTTTTAGATCTCAAACCCTATCGGGCCCGACGCATTTACCTACCCTTTCACCCCCAAACCTTTACCCTCTTTCCCTGGGGATATGTGGTGAGCGGCGAAGGAGCCTTGGCGGTGCTGGATGGGGAGGGCCGGATCATTGGGGCCTTTCAAGATGGGGGAGTGCGGCCGGTAAAACTCCAATCCTTGCCCGATCACCGCTTGGTGATTCAACGGGAAACCCCCCAAGAAACGATCGTTCAGATTTGGGATATGCGGGATCTTGATCTGGAGATGATCTTTTAGGCACGGGATCAGGACGTATGATGGAGGTGTTCATGCCGTTGCCCCATCCGAACGAATGTCTTCTCCCCTGCCCGTCCTTGTTGCCCGTTTTCAAACTGCTTTGGTGGCCGCCTTTGGCGCTGCATATCGAGACACTGACCCCCTCCTCAATGTGGCCAGTAACCCGAAGTTTGGGGACTACCAAGCCAATGTGGCCCTGGGACTGGCCAAGACCTTGGGCGCAAAACCCAGAGACATTGCCCAGCAAATTGTCGATCGTTTGGAGGTGGAGGATTTGTGCGATCCGCCGGAGTTGGCGGGGCCAGGGTTTATTAATTTACGGCTCAAACCCAGTTATCTAGCGGAGCAATTAGCCCTGCTTCAGGCCGATCGTCGCTTGGGGGTGGAGCCAGTGCGGCAACCTCAGCGGATTATCGTAGACTTCTCCAGTCCGAACATTGCCAAGGAAATGCACGTTGGGCACCTGCGATCCACCATCATCGGGGATTCCATCGCCAGGATTTTAGAATTCCTTGGCCACGATGTTCTGCGCCTCAACCATGTGGGGGACTGGGGTACCCAATTTGGCATGCTGATTACCTACCTAGGGGAAGCCTATCCCGATGCCCTCACCCAGGCGGATGCCTTGGATTTGGGGGATCTGGTAGCCTTTTATAAAAAAGCTAAACAGCGGTTTGATGAAGATCAGACCTTTCAAACCCAATCCCGTCAGGCGGTGGTGAAGTTGCAAGGGGGGGATCCCCACTCCTTACAGGCCTGGCAGTTGCTCTGTGATCAGTCCCGGCGGGAATTCCAGACCCTCTACGATCGTTTAGACATTGCTCTGGAGGAACGGGGAGAATCGTTTTATAATCCTCTGCTGCTCAGCATCGTGGAGGACTTGCAAGCCACGGGGCTGCTAGTGGAAGACGGGGGGGCTCAGTGTGTTTTTCTGGATGGTTTTCAGAATAAAGAGGGCAACCCTCTGCCCCTGATCATCCAAAAATCCGACGGTGGTTATAACTACGCCACCACAGACCTCGCCGCCCTCCGCTATCGCATCACCCAGGACAAAGCCCAGCGCATTCTCTACGTGACCGATGCGGGACAAGCCCCCCATTTTGCCCAGGTATTTCAGGTAGCCCAGCGGGCCGGATGGGTGCCGGAAACCGTGGATCTAACCCACGTCCCCTTCGGGTTAGTGCAGGGGGAAGATGGCAAAAAATTAAAAACCCGATCCGGGGACACCATTCGCCTCCGGGAATTATTAGATGAAGCGATCGATCGGGCTCGGCAGGATTTAGAAACCCGTTTAGCCACAGACGATCGCCAGGAAACCCCCGAATTTATCGATCAGGTGGCTCAAACCGTGGGGTTAGGGGCGGTCAAATACGCCGATCTCAGTCAAAATCGCACCAGCAATTACATTTTTAGTTACGACAAAATGCTGGCTCTCCATGGAAACACGGCCCCCTATTTACTCTATGCCTATGTGCGGGTTCAGGGCATTAGCCGGAAGGGAAATATTGATTTTCAAGGTCAGGAACTATCCAGCAATCTGGTTCTGACGGAAGAGAGTGAACAGGCGTTGCTGAAACATTTACTGCAATTAGAGGATGTGATTAGGGCCGTGGCCACCGATCTCTTTCCGAACCGCCTCTGCACCTACCTCTTTGAACTGAGCCAAAAATTTAATCAATTTTACGATCGGTGTCCCATTTTGCAAGCGGAGGAACCCCAGCGCAGCAGTCGTTTAGCCCTGGCAGATGTTACGGCCCGCACCCTCAAACTAGGGTTGTCTTTGTTGGGAATCTCTGTCTTAGAGCGGATGTAGCCAGGGAGCCTTGTGATAAGATTGGAAAACTTTAAATTCGGTGACCCCACCGAACAGCAAGAACCTTATTCAGAGAGGATACTGGGCAATGGAAAGCGCTGTGAAAACCATCGAAGGACGGGCAATCCCCCTGACGGGTAATGATATTGACACCGATCGCATTATTCCCGCTCGATTTTTGCGCTGTGTCACCTTTGAGGGGTTAGGGGCTCACGCCTTCGAGGACGATCGGGCCCAGTGCCAAGGCTCCCATCCCTTTGACCAAGGGGTTTACCAAGGAGCTAGCATTCTCCTCGTCAACCGCAACTTTGGCTGTGGCTCCAGCCGGGAACACGCCCCCCAAGCCCTAGCCAAATGGGGCATTCAAGCGATCGTGGGGGAAAGTTTTGCCGAAATTTTCTTTGGCAATTGTTTAGCCATGGGCATTCCCTGCCTCACCGCTCCAGCGGAAACCCTAGCCCACCTTCAGGAAACGATCGCCGCTGACCCCACCCTGCCCCTCACCTTAGATGTGGAAAACCGAGAACTGCGCCTACCCGGACAAGCGGCCATTCCCCTCACCCTCGCCGACGGGCCGCAGCAGATGTTAGTGGGCGGTACCTGGGATGCCTGTGGTCAATTGGTGGCAGAAGCCCCACAAATTCGGGCCACAGCGGAACGTCTGCCCTATCTCCAGTGGCAAACCGCCTAAGCGGGGGGATAGGTTTGAGTTTTAAGGTTTGAGTTTTAAGGTTTGAGTTTTGAGTTCAAAAGAACCGGGGATGTGGGTACTAGCGATTCTTGTTTTGAAATCTGAATATCCGGGCGATCTCCGGTTTCTCCTAGAACAAAGCCCAATCTCTTCTTGATGCTATGTCCCCAGAAACTGGGGATCTGGGCACTTAAGTTGCACACGCCGTGAGAATTACGGCTCAAACCTCAAAACTTAACCTAATTCAAACCTCAAAATTCAAACCTCAAAATTCAAAATTCAAACCTCAAAACTCAAAACTCAAACCTCAAAACTCAAAACTCAAACCTCAAACCTCAAAACTTCTTCATGGATCTCTCGTCGATCGCTTCGGTGTGGCACCACCTGACCCAAATCCTGAGCGCAGGGGTTGATGGGTTAACCGGGATGCTCTTTTTTCCTTTGGGCGGCCAATTGCCCCTCATTGTCCTGTGGTTGTTGCTGGGGATCCTCTTTTCCAGTTTGCGGATGGCCTTTATTAACCTCAGGGGTTTTGGTCATGCTCTCGCCATTTTGCAAGGTAAATACGAAGGGGAAGAACAGGAAGATCAAGGGGAAGTCTCCCATTGGCAGGCCTTGACCACTGCCCTTTCCGGCACTGTGGGACTGGGGAATATTGCCGGGGTAGCGATCGCTATTCAGATGGGGGGCCCCGGAGCCATTTTGTGGATGGTGGTGGGGGGCTTTTTGTCCATGAACTGCAAATTTGTGGAATGTACCCTCGGACAAAAATATCGAACCATTAACCCCGACGGCACCGTATTGGGCGGCCCCATGTGCTACCTCAAAACGGGTCTGAGTCACCTCGGCCACGCCAGACTAGGTAACGGACTCTCCCAGTTTTTTTGCCTGTGCTGCATTGGCAGTTCCCTCGGCGCATCCAGTATGTTCCAGGTCAACCAATCCTACGGAGCGATCGCCCACGTCATTGCCATTCCCAACTGGCTCTACGGCCTGGTGCTAGCCATCCTCACCGCGATCGTCATTGTGGGGGGCGTTCGTCGCATTGCCCAAGTCACCTCACGCCTAGTGCCCTTCATGTGTGGCTTATACGTCCTAGGCAGTATAGCCGTCCTGATCCAGGATGCCTCCGCCGTCCCCCAAGCTCTCAAAACCATCCTAGAGGGAGCCCTGCACCCCGCTGCCGGAGTTGGCGGTATTTTTGGGGTAATGGCTCAGGGGCTACGCCGCGCCGCCTTTGCCTCCGAAGCAGGTCTAGGAGTTGCCTCGATCGCCCATGCCGCCAGCCGTACCCATGAACCAGTGCGGGAAGGATTAGTGGCCATGCTAGAGCCCACCGCCGATGCAGGCTTAATTTGTACCCTAACTGGCCTCGTCTTAATCACCACCGGAGTCTATCAAGACCCCAGCCTAGGGGATCTCAACGGTTCCGGGCTAACCGCAGTCGCCTTCGAGCAAGTCATTAACTGGTTCCCCTGGGTTCTAGCCTGCGCCGTCCTCTGTTTTGCCTTCTCCACCATCATTTCCGTCAGCTACTACGCCGAAAGCAGTTGGCGATACCTGTGGGGAGAAACCACCACTATTTATAAAATCCTATTACTCGGCTCAGTCTTTTTAGGGGCTGTCATTAACCCCGCCACCGTTATTAACTTTAGCGACAGCCTCTTTTTATTAATGTCCGTCCCCAACCTCCTCGGACTCTACTTCCTCTCCGGTGCCGTCGCCGCAGATCTCAAAAGCTATAGCGATCGTTATGGACTATCGTTTTAGGGAATTGATAATTAAAAATTAAGAATTAAGAATTAAGAATTAAAAATTAAGAATGATATTTCTGTAGGGCCGGGTTCCCCGACCCTTTTCCTGGCCCTCAATTGTGGTACAAATGCTAGGTGCTAGGTTTGTTGATCTTTGAAAATGGTACAAAAAGCCTAATGTGTTTATATCTTCTCGATCGCTAAACCCCTTACACACCAAGCAAAAAGCTTAAAACGCCCCCAACACTCACTTCCCACTCCCCACTCCCCACTTTCAATTCTTAATTCTCAATTCTCCACTCCCATTGACAAACCCCTAAAAAACAGTA
>DALYGI010000018.1:0-9468 GCA_031971595.1 Prochlorotrichaceae cyanobacterium CTOTU29312 | reverse complement strand
TCAATTCTTAATTCTCAATTCTCCACTCCCATTGACAAACCCCTAAAAAACAGTATACTTGTACTATAAGGTAGTTTGCAAGTTTAGGGGGTCGGTTATGGCTGCTGTTTCTTCCGTTTTACCATCAGGGTCGATCGCTGCCCATCAACCCCATCAAGCTCAAACCTTTTCTGAGCAGCCCTTTGTCGGCTCTCCCCGCTGTGGAGATCAATCCTCTGGCTATGCCCTATCCCGGTATGGGGTGTCTCGCTGGTCTACCCTGCGCTTCCGTCGTGCCAAGGATAAAAAAGGCTGGGCTCTCCTGGGAATTCCCCTGTCCCTCTACCCCCTAGTAGTACAGCGCTTATTTGAGGAACAGGCCAAGTTCATTTCTAAATATCGCCTGGGGGGGTTCGTCAATTTACGCTTTGAAGCGCCCCAGACCTTAGCGGCAACCCTGGCCCTGACCTTCCCTGCCCCTCCGGGGTGCGAGCCCCTACTGGTCAACGAAAAAGGCGATCGAATTCTGGCCGGTGCTAGTACCCATTCCGATAAGGCCCGCGTCCAAACGATCGCCCCGAATTAACCCTAATTAACTGCAACTTTGCCTGCAACTTCAACCCAACTTAAATCCCACCCTACTTAACCTGGTGTACCCCATGGCTAATCCATTGCACCTTTCCCAACTCCAACAGGGGGTTGCCGCCTGGAATATTTGGCGGGTTGAACATCCCCAATGCCGCCCAGATTTACGAGGAGCCTATCTCCAAGCCAAAGATCTGGCTCGGATTAACTTCAGTGATGCGGACTTGCGTTTTGCCTTTCTGTTTCGGGCCAATCTACGCTCAGCTAACCTCCGGGGGGCTGTTCTCACGGGCGCAGATCTCATCCAAGCCCAACTCCAAGGCTCGGATTTGCGGGATGCTATTTTAACGGGTACCTACTTAACCCGTGCTGACCTAGAGCAAGCCAACCTCCAAGGGGCCGATCTCCGGGGGGCCATGCTCCGAGGGGCGCGGTTAGATCAGGCGATCCTACCCACAGGCAGGGGAATCCCTAGAAGTACCACTCCTCTGGGATCTCATCTAGAAATTAAAACCAGACTTCAGCCCTTAGAATTTCCCCCCCTAAACGATCGCTCTGCCCCTATCAAGCCCTTTCCCCTTGAGCCGTCCCCACGCCTCTAGTCCTGACAACTGATTCCGGTTCCCCTCCTGGGAGGGGCTAGGGGTGGGTTGGCTGTTGGCTCCTTTGTGCCTTTGTGGTTTAATCCTAAACTTTCCAGCTTATTTAATGCACAATCCGAGTAAATTGATCTAGGGGTCTAGGGGTACACCATACCCGATCGCCTGGGGAATAGGTTAAGATAAAAAATTAAGATATTCTTTAGGTCGTCCTATTCTGACTGCCTTCAAATTGAAGGACAGGATAGTATAGGTAGAGATTCCCTGGGTTAGGTATAAGGAGATACGGTGACCAAGTCCATTTCAAAACAGACCCCTGGAATTACGGAGTCTCAAGCTGAATCCCCTGAGCCCCACTCGCAAACCCAGGGCCAAGAGGAAAAGCGATCGAAACCCGGACTCGGTAAGCTCAGGTTCCTCCTTAAACCCCGCGTGGTGCTGTTCTTGCTGCTCGTGGCCGGAACAGGCTTATCGGCCAATTGGGTAAACAACGAACGCCAGCGCCTCATTGCGGAATTACCCGATGCCCAGACCTTAGTGAACTATGCCCAACCGGGTAGTCGCCTCTTTAAGGCTAGCGATGGTACCATTCTTTTGCGCCAAGGCACAACCATTCCGAAGGATCTGCCCCTAACGGAAATGCCCCCCCAGTTGGTCAACGCCTTCCTAGCAGCGGAAGATCGACGCTTCTATAACCACCGAGGGGTAGATTATCCGTCCATTGTCAGAGCCATTGTAACCAACCTTAAAGCCGGAGAAATTGTGGAAGGGGGCAGTACCCTCACCCAGCAGCTAGCCCGGATCGTCTTTCTTAGCCAAGAGCGCAGCCTCGATCGCAAAATCCGCGAAGCCTTAATGGCTCAGAAAATTGAACAGTCTTTTAGTAAATCAGAAATCCTAGAGCGCTATCTTAACCTCGTCTATCTGGGGGCGGGAGCCTACGGGATCACCGATGCGGCCTGGATTTATTTCAGCAAGGATCCCAAAGATTTAAACCTCAGCGAAATAGCCACCCTAGCGGCCATGCCCCCGGCTCCTAGTGTGTACTCTCCCCTAGTGGACTTGGCGTTAGCCGAAGACCAACGGAACAAGGTACTCTCCCGGATGCGGGATGCGGGGCATATCACCCCAGCGGAGGCCGAGCAAACCCAGGCGCAGCCCCTCGTCCTGAAGCCTTCGCCCCCCAAAAATAGCGAAAGCCCCTATCCCTACTTTACGGATCATGTCCAAAAAGAACTCGATCGTCTTGTGGAGGAGGGGGTCTTATCTGCGGATGTGCTGTCTCAAGGGGGATTGCAAATTGAAACTACCCTCAACCCTGCCTGGCAAGCCTTAGCGGAGGAAATTGTGCTGTGGGTGGTAGAGCGGGATGGCTACTATGAACGCTTTGAGCAGGCAGCTTTTGTGATCATTGATCCCCGCACGGGTGGTATTCCCGTGATGATTGGGGGCATGGATTTTAAGAATAGTGAGTTTAATCGCGTCACCCAAGCCCACCGCCAACCCGGATCCACCTTTAAAACCTTTGTCTACACCGCCGCGATCGCCGCTGGTTTTTCCCCCTATCGGGGCTATGTGGATGCCCCCATTAGCATTGATGGCTATACCCCCAAAAACTATGGTGGTAGCTTCCGGGGCAGTGTGTCCATGAGGGATGCCCTCACCAGTTCCATTAATACCGTAGCCCTGAAAACCTTGCTGGATGTGGGCTTTGCCCCCGTGATCCAGGTGGCGAAGGATATGGGCATTGAGTCGGAACTCCAGGAAACCTATTCCCTGGCCTTGGGATCTTGGGAAGTGACTCTGTTGGAACTGACCAGCGCCTATGGAACCTTGGCCAATGGAGGAGTTCATGTGCCGGCCCACGGTATTTCCCGCATTTTAAACCGTCAGGGAGAGGTTATTTTTGAGGCCAAGAGTCTGAAAACCACCCAGGCGGTGGATGAGGATAGTGCGGCCATTATGACCTGGATGTTGCAGGATGTGGTGGACAGTGGCACGGGCCGGGCGGCCAAGCTCGATCGTCCTGTGGCGGGTAAAACAGGTACTTCCGAAAAAGCGAGGGATCTCTGGTTTATTGGCTATATTCCCCAACTGGTGGCCGGGGTGTGGCTGGGTAATGATGATAATGCCCAAACCTGGGGATCTAGCGGCACTGCGGCCTATCTCTGGGGAGAAGTGATGCGGGAATTAGTGGTGGATCTGCCCGTGGAGTCCTTCCCTGAACTGCCTGACCTAGGGAGTCACAAGGGAATTTTGACAGCGGAACCGGTGAAGCCCAGAGGACTTAAGGAAGGCCAGGCGGCGGTTACCCAAGAGGACACAGGTTCTTTCTCCGATTATGGTTCCGATTACGATCGTTGGGATGCTGCCCCTGCGGATGCAACCGCTGAAGAAAATACCGACTCGGAAACGGACTCTGGGGAAGCATCTTCAGATCCCTCTGAACCTTTAGGAGATGACCCTGCTCCCGATACTGAACCCCTGATTCCCAATGATGTAGGCTCGGAGGATGGACTGCCCTGGAGTGGAGATGCTCCCGTGGTAGATCCGGCTCCTGTGGTGGATGAAACCTTACCCCCACCCTTGGATGAGCCCGCCCCTATGCCGGAGCCCTTACCCCCATCCACAGAGACTCCCCAGTAATCCTTAATCCTCTCCCCTCATCCCGAATTTAGTCCGGTGAACCCGTGCCCTCCGTCCCTTCCAGAAACGATCGTAACTGCAACAGGGTCAAGCTGTGGGCGAGTTTCAGCGGTAGCAAGGACACCCCTTCCAAGTGAGACTGCACCCAGCCTTCCCCCCAGTACCAATAATGAAACCCCTCCACACTGCCACTGAGCAGTAGTTTCAGACCGTCCTCATGGACTGCACTCACCTCATGGGCGATCGTGAGCCCTAGGAACTGGCTTTTGTAGGTCAGCCCGGCGGTCAAGGTTTTGGGCAGTCCCGGTTCTAGCTGTTGGGGAAATAGCCACCGCTGAATTACCTCAGGGCAGGTCAAACTCTCCCGAATAGCCGATCGGGAGGCATTCACCTCTAAACGGAGTTGGCAAGATTGGAACGCTCCAAGCATCATAGAACAGGTCTCGCATAGGTCTCAAGTCAGTTCATTCTCTAGTTCTTAGCCTGCGCTAGTCATGAGCATTCGCTAGTTCTTAGCTAGCAGCCCTTTCCGCTAGGTAAAGACTAGGGAATTCCCCTAACATTTTAACCTCCGGCTCCATATCGATGCCCCACTCAGCGCGAATACAATCTTGGATGTAGTGAATTAAATAAAAAATATCCGTCGCCGTGGCTCCCCCTAAGTTCACAATAAAATTGGCATGACGCTGGGAGACTTGGGCCTGGCCAATTTGATAGCCCTTGAGCCCTGTTTGTTCAATAAGCCAGCCTGCTTTGTAGGGATTAGGATTGCGAAAGACACTGCCGCAACTGGGCAGGTGGTAGGGCTGGGTACTTTTCCGATAGGCCAAATTTTGGCGGGTGAGGGCCGTCACCTCCTGAGGATCACCGCCAGGGGTAAGTTGAAAGGTAGCTTGCAGGGCTATCACCTGCTTTTTCTGCAACAGGGACGATCGATAGCCGTAGTGCAGGTCACTGGCATTCAGCCACTGAAGCCCCTGGGGAGACATCACCTGCACCTGCGCCAGCAGATCGGCGGCACAACTGCCCTGGGCTCCCGCATTCATCACGACGGCCCCTCCCACCGTGCCCGGAATCCCCGCAGCCCATTCTAAACCTCGCCATCCTCGCCGGGCCGCTTCCCAGGCAATCCGAGGCAGGGGCTCCCCCGCCAAGGCCGTAATTTGTCCTGTCCGATCGTCGTAGCGGGCTCCCTGAAAATGCCGGGTGGATAGAATCAGCCCAGCCAACCCTCGATCGCTCACTAAAAGGTTGGAACCCGCCCCCAAGAGGGTCACCGGAATTTTTTCCAGAGTGGCCCATTCAAAGCAGACAATGACATCCTCCACCGTGCGGGGCGCTGCATACCATTCTGCGAATCCCCCTACCCGAAAAGAGGTAAAAGGCGCTAAAGACACATTAGTGTGAAGCACATTAGGCACAGCCGTCATCTTCAGAGGAACTTTTTTTTCGAGGCAGTTTTGCAGCATGACAGGTCACATCGGAAAACACTAAAAATTAACCCAAAATTAACCCAGAGGGGGCTGGGGCCGGCTTTGTAACTGTTGTAGCACTGGGGTAATAATCTGATTGAGATTCCCTGCTCCTAAGAACAGGGCCAGATCACCAGACTGCAAATGATTGCAGAGCCATTCACTTACGGATTCCAACGATGCACAATACTGGACTTGGGGGTGGTATTGGGCAATTTGGTGGGCCAAGGTGCCACCATCCAAGTTTTCAGGGCGAACTTCCCCTGCTCCGTAAATATCCGAGATCAGCACCACATCTGCATCCCCAAAGGCTTGAGCGAAGTCCTTTAAAAGTGCTTGGGTGCGACTATAGCGGTGAGGTTGAAAAATAGCTAGTATGCGGGACGGTTTTACGGGAAAAGTCGTAGTCTCCGTTTGAACCTGTAGTCGGGCCGCCGCTAGGGTCACCCGAATTTCACTGGGGTGATGGGCGTAATCATCCACGAAGAGAACCCCCTGGGCCTGTCCCCGATATTCAAACCGGCGTTTGGTTCCCTCAAAGGTGCCGATCGCTGCGGCTAGGTCGGGGAAGGGGATCCCCAGGTGACGACCCACGGCAATCACCGCCAGGGCATTACTGAGATTATGGGAGCCGAGGAGTTTGAGCTTGAGGGTTCCGAGAACCGTTCCATTTTCCAGAATCTCAGCGATCGTACCCTGGCCTTGGTAATCTACTTGGCTAACAGAATAATGGGCCCCCCGATCGGTCTGGAGGCTATAGGTGAGGGTTGGGGAGAGATGCTGGGGAATCCAAGGGGAATCCAGACAGCCTACTAAGATCTGACATTGGCTCCCAAAGTGTTGGAAGGTTTCGATGACCTTCTCTAAACTGCTGTAGTGATCCGGGTGATCCAGTTCGATATTGGTGACAATGCCAATGGCCGGATGAAATTTCACTAAAGAGCCATCGGATTCATCCGCTTCCGCCACCAGGTAGTCGCTGTGACCTAAGCGGGCATTGGTGCCCAGGGTATTAATCTCGCCGCCAATAATCACCGTGGGATCTAAGCCCAACTCATGCAGCAGATGGCTAATTAAAGCACTGGTGGTGGTTTTACCGTGGGTTCCGGCCACCGCAATACTTTGGGGGTATTCTGCAATCAGGGCAGCAAGCAGATCCGATCGGTGGAAAATAGGACAACCTAGGTCTAAAGCAGCGCGGTACTCCGCATTGGAACTGGAGATCGCCGTAGAGCAAATCACCTGGGGCAAGACTGGGGGCAAGGTTTGAGGATCCATGTCCTGACCCGCCCTATCGGAGCGATCGGGAATCGAACTGGGGGGGCGGAAAAAATTGAGATTTTGGGCTAACTGTCCCTCGAAAATGTGGGCTCCGAGGTGTTCCAAGCGCTGGGTAATGTGATTGAGCCGAAGATCCGAGCCGGACACCGGCAAGTTTCGCCCTGCAAGCACCTGAGCCAAGGCTGACATTCCAATCCCACCAATTCCAATAAAGTGGAACGGTCTGCCACTTAAATCGACCGAATTGATCATTAGTACTCCTCAAACACTCACCACGGGTAGCAGCAGGATTTTAGTCTCTGATCCTGATGAGTCAATCCACACAATCTTCAGGCGATATAATATCAGGAATCTCCCGATTTCCATAACAATTCGTAACAAAGTCCTGAAGGGCATTGTTTTAACCCAAGGCAGATCTGAGCGATTCCCCCTAGCCAGAAGGTCACTTTAGGGAGTGTAGTCCCTGGGCTGTCAACCTACAAAAAGCTAATTTTTGCGGCGGATCGAAGGGACGTTGACCGGCTTAAAAGATTGAGGTTTCGGCGTTGGATAACCGATCGCCTGAAGGAGGAAATAGGGAGGTTTCCAGACGATCGAATGTTTATGGAAAAAAGGGGTTGACAAATCAAGCGTTTCTTGGGAATAATAGTAAACGCTTAAGCAGTTCGGCTTTAAGCATCTAAGGGACTGTAGTTCAATTGGTTAGAGCACCGCCCTGTCACGGCGGAAGTTGCGAGTTCGAGCCTCGTCAGTCCCGTTTTAATTTTTCTTGAAGTCTGTCTGTAATCCTGAAGCCCACCCGTAGGTAAAGCCAGGGTTACAAGGGTTAAGCTGTCTAGTGAACAGCCAACCCACCCCTAGCCCCTCCCAGGAGGGGAACTGGAGCAAGCTCTACGAGGGAAGGGAACCGGAATAAACTTCGCCTCTAGGGATGACCGCTACACTTTTTCCCCTAAAACCGATCGTTGTAGCACTTCCATAAATTGGCCCACCCGCACCGGATCAATACGATCGTGGATGTTTCCTTGGCGCTTGAGGGCGGAGGAAATAATCACCCCATCGGCGGGAGGAATGAGGCTGGTAATATTCTCTAGATTGGCTCCACTGCCAATAAAAATAGGAGTTTGAGCAGCGGCGGCTTTGGCTTCGGCTAGATCTGCTGGATTAGGTGGGTTGCCCGTGGCCCAGCCAGAAATAATAACCGCATCCGCTAAACCTCGGTGAATGGTGTCTTGCACCGCTACGGTTAAGCTGGAGGTGGATAGGGGTTGGGCGTGTTTCACTAACACATCTGCAAAAATTTTCACGTCACAGCCCAACTCTCGCCGGTAGCGGAGTAGGTTATGGGCCTGGCCTTCAATTATTCCCTGATCCGTGGCCATCACTCCCGTTAACACATTGACCCGAATAAACTGGGCACCGGTACAACTGGCGATCGCTAGGGCACTCTGGCCATCATTCCGCAACACATTAATCCCCACGGGAAGGGTAATTAAAGACTGGATTCGCTGTACCACCAGACTCATGGCACTCACCACCGCCGGATCAACGCGATCTTTGGCGAAGGGCGCATCAAAAAAATTTTCTACGATAATGCCATGGACTCCCCCCGCCGCTAAAGCGGTGGCTTCTTGCTCGGCCCGCTCCATAAGCGATCGTAAATCCCCTCCCCAACGCGGTGAACTGGGCAGAGGTAGCAAGTGGATCACCCCAATAACGGGATGATGGGTGTGAAAAAGCTGATTGAGTAAGTCCACGTACTTGAAGTTTTCAAGGCCATCCCAAGCCTATCGCAATCTGAGGCCTTGTGATAGCTCAAGGGGGTAAAAGTTTGGCGCAAACTGGATCGGGCGAACCCGATCGGGATAGGAGGCGCATCATACCCCGACGATCGGCTTGGGGCGCTGTTCTCCGCGTGTGCCTCTGGCAGTGTTCAGAGAACGCACCCTCAGTCAAACGGCTGTCTTAGACTGCACCCTAGACCGGCAGAGCCTGACGCTGTAAGGCTTCCACTAAGCTTTGAACCGTGGCGATCATTTCCAGTTCACTAGACAGGCGGTTAATGGCAGAGCCTACCCCTACCCCGGAAGCACCAGCGGCGATCGCTAGGGGCACGGTGACACTGGAGAGACCGGAGGCGCAAATCACCGGCACGGAGACAACCTTGGAAATCTCGGAGGCGGCAGCCAGAGTGGGGACTGCTTTTTCCATCAGCCCTAAGGTTCCGGCATGGACGGGCTGGCTACTGGTTCCCCCTTCGGTCTGAATCAGGTCTGCACCGGCAGCGACTAGGGCTTCGGCGAGGCTGGCCTGTTGATCCAGGGGCAAAATGTGGGGCACGGTCACAGAAAGGGGTGTGTGGGGCAGGAGCGATCGGGTTTGTTGGGTGAGGGCGAGAACTTCCTCCGCTTCAAAACGACGGCCTTGGGCATAGAAGGCATCAAAGTTGCCAATTTCGATTACGTCCGCTCCCGCTGCTACCGCAGGTACAAACTTCTCCGGCTCTACCGCTGACACACAGATGGGCAGGGTGCAGTGTTGGCGCACAGCCTGGACTAGGGCGGGATCCACCGCAATATCAACCCAGGTGGCCCCCCCTCGCTGGGCTGCACGGGCGATCGTTACCACGCGATCGAGGTCAAAATTGGTTAACCCACTGATCACTTTTAAGGCCCGTCTTTCCCGCAGAGCGGTGTGAAGCGTTGCAGGCATTGTCATGGACATTCTCCAAAACAGACTAAAATTCCAGGTTTATTGTGGCATAAACCGGGTCTGCCGTTGGGTCTGCCTTTTAGGGGATAATTCCTGAGCTTATTTCTGCTATAACCTGAATTGAGCCAATCCAGTCTCAGGAGTGAGGGTCATGATTATTAAAGTCTTCGCGGTTTTAGGGGCGATCGTGTACG
>DALYGI010000017.1:14968-22695 GCA_031971595.1 Prochlorotrichaceae cyanobacterium CTOTU29312 | reverse complement strand
AATGCTTCGATCGCTGTATCAATTGCTCTTTTGAATCCGTAATCCCTTGCGTCGGGGTCTAAACCGTCTGCGGAGCGGTTCAAAACGTCATTGTTAAGGTTCAAAACGTCTCCTGAAAGGTTTTAAACGTCTTTGGAAAGGTCGAAAACCTCTCCGTTAAGGTTTTAAACGTCATCGAAGCGGTTTGAAGTGACTCCGTTAAGGTTTTAAACCGCTTCCGAGAGGTCTGAAACGTCATCCTTAAGGTTCAAAACGTCTCTGGAGAGGCTTTAAACGTCATTCGAGAGGTTTTAAACCGCTCTGTTGAGGTTTCCCCCCGATCCCCTGAGCTTATCTTTTGGCTTCAGGTCTCGCTAGTTTTCCGCCGCGATTTCCGAAAACGCTTACCCAGGTCTTGCAGCAACGGTTCTAGCGCTCCTTCCATGTCGCTGGCTTTAGCATAGTTGTACACCATCCGGGCTGCGGTAAAGGCTTCACTGCCCGCCACTGCGGTGGTGTCTTCAACCATGGCGTACAACTGGGACAGTTCCATCTGGATCGGATACAGCGCCTCAAAGAGGGCCAGGTCGTCTTGCATTTCCTGCAAATCAAAGACTCCTGGCAAAATTTCTGGATGTTGCACTGCTACTTCTGCGGCTTTGGCGACGAAGGCCCGGCTTTTGTCCCCCATTCGGTTCAGGCTTTTGCTTTCTTCTGGGGTCAAGGCCAGCAAAAAGGGCAATTTTTCTCGAATGGTGGCCAGGGCGGCTTTGATGGCTTCAATATCTTGAGGGGGCAGGGTGGCACTTACTCGGTTTTCGGGCATGGTTTCAAGCTCCTCGGCTGAATTCAATACACGATCAATATAGCTACTGGATGGGCTGATGATTTGAGAATCCGTCTGAATGCGTTAACGTAAATATCAGTTGCTAGCCGTTACCGAGTAGAAGATTAACTAGAGTTATGAAGAGTGCTTTCCTCGATCGCTTGTACAGTCCCGATCGTCCCGTTATTGTCTTTGATGGGGCCATGGGCACCAATTTACAGGTTCAGAACCTCACCCTGGAGGATTTTGGGGGGGCGGAGTATGAGGGATGTAATGAGTATCTGGTGGTGACGAAACCGGAGGCGGTGAAAACGGTGCATCGGCGCTTCCTGGAGGCGGGGGCGGATGTGATTGAAACGGATACGTTTGGCGGTAGCACGTTTGTGTTGGCGGAGTATGATCTGGCGGATCGGGCCTATGAGTTAAATAAAATTGCGGCGGAGTTGGCTAAGTCCTGTACGGCGGAATTTTCCACCCCGGAAAAACCTCGGTTCGTGGCGGGTTCCATTGGCCCAGGGACGAAGCTCCCGACCTTGGGGCATATTGACTATGACACCCTGAAAACGGCGCTGATTCCCCAAATTCAGGGCTTGATGGATGGGGGCGCGGATTTGCTCTTGGTGGAAACCTGTCAGGATGTGTTGCAAATTAAGGCGGCGTTGAATGCGATCGAGGAGGTGTTTGCGGAAAAAGGCACTCGCCTGCCGTTGATGGTATCGGTGACGGTGGAGCAACAGGGGACGATGCTGGTGGGGTCAGATATTGGGGCGGCGTTAGCTATTTTGGAACCCTATCCCATCAATATTCTGGGGCTGAACTGTGCCACGGGGCCAGATTTAATGAGTGAGCATATTAAGTATCTTTGTGAACAGTCGCCCTTTGTGGTGTCCTGCATTCCCAACGCGGGTTTACCGGAAAATGTGGGGGGGCAAGCCCACTATAAGCTCACCCCCCTGGAGTTTCGCATTGCCCTAACCCGCTTTGTGGAGGATTGGGGAGTCCAGGTGATTGGCGGCTGCTGTGGCACACGACCAGAGCATATTCAGTCCCTCGCGGAAGTCACCCAAACCCTAAAGCCCAAGGAACGATCGGTTCGTCACCCCCAACCCACCCAACCCACCCCTAGCCCCTCCCAGGAGGGGAATCAGACAACTCAAAACTCAAAACTCAAAACTCAAAACTCAAAACTCCCCCCCGACCCTCGCCCGGCGTTGAACTATGTGCCAGCGGCGGCTTCCATCTATGCGGCGCAGCCCTACGATCAGGACAATTCTTTTTTGATTATTGGGGAGCGGCTCAATGCTAGTGGCTCTAAGAAGGTGCGGGATTTGCTCAATGGGGAGGATTGGGATGGCTTGGTGTCCATTGCGAAGGAGCAGACGAAGGAAGGGGCGCACGTTCTGGATGTGAATGTGGATTATGTGGGCCGGGATGGGGAGCGGGATATGCGGGAGTTGGTGTCTCGGTTGGTGACGAATGTGACGTTGCCCCTGATGCTGGACTCGACGGAGTGGACGAAGATGGAGGCGGGTCTAAAGGTGGCGGGGGGGAAGTGTATCCTCAATTCCACGAATTATGAGGATGGGGACGATCGTTTCTTTAAGGTGTTGGAACTGGCGAAAACCTACGGGGCGGGTGTGGTCATTGGGACGATCGATGAGGAGGGCATGGCTCGGAGCGCGGATCGTAAGTTTGCCATTGCCCAGCGGGCCTACCGGGATGCGTTGGAATATGGGATTCCGGCGCGGGAATTGTTCTATGATCCCCTGGCGTTGCCCATTTCTACGGGGATTGAGGAGGATCGGGTCAATGCACGGGAAACGGTGGAGGCCATTCGCCGGATTCGGGAAAATTTGCCGGGGGTTCACATTACGTTGGGGGTGTCGAATATTTCCTTTGGGTTGTCCCCTGCGGCCCGGATTACCCTCAATTCTGTGATGCTCCATGAGTGTATGCAGGTGGGTTTAGACTCAGCGATCGTTAGTGCGGCGAAGATTTTACCCCTGGCAAAAATTGAAGCGGAACACCAGGAAGTCTGTCGGGATTTAATTTACGATCGTCGGCGGTTTGATCAGAACGGCATTTGTATTTATGACCCATTGACGACTCTAACCCAACTGTTTGAAGGGGTGAGTACCCAGGCGGCCCGTTCCAGTGCTTCTTTGGCGGATTTACCCATTGAAGAACGGCTCAAGCAACATATTATTGATGGGGAAAGAATCGGCTTAGAAGAAGCCCTGAAGGTGGGTTTAGCGCAATACGAACCTTTGCATATTATTAACACCTTTTTGTTAGATGGCATGAAGGTGGTGGGGGAACTCTTTGGGTCGGGGCAAATGCAATTACCCTTTGTGTTGCAGTCGGCGGAAACCATGAAAGCAGCGGTGGCTTTTTTAGAGCCGTTTATGGAAAAATCCGAATCCGGGGACAATGCCAAGGGGACGTTTTTAATTGCCACGGTGAAGGGGGATGTGCATGATATTGGTAAGAATCTGGTGGATATTATTTTGTCTAATAATGGCTATCGGGTCATTAATTTAGGGATTAAGCAACCCGTCGAAAATATTATCCAAGCCTACCGGGAACACAAGCCAGATTGTATTGCCATGAGTGGCTTACTGGTGAAATCTACCGCCTTTATGAAGGATAATCTGGAGGTATTCAACGAGCAGGGCATTACCGTTCCCGTCATTTTAGGGGGCGCAGCTTTAACCCCTAAATTTGTGAATCAAGATTGTCAGAATACCTATCATGGGCAAGTAATCTACGGCAAAGATGCCTTTGCGGATCTGCATTTTATGGATAAGTTAATGCCCGCAAAAGCCCACCAGCAATGGGACGATCGCCTTGGCTTTTTAACGGAAAATGCCCCCGCACCTATCACTCCTGAACAGTCCCCCGAATCTTCCCAACCCGCCTCCGATTCCGTCATCGCCAACGCTCAATTTGTGGAGATCAGCGAAACCCCGATCGCCCTGGAGGATACCACCCGCTCCGCTGAAGTCGCCACCGATCTCGATCGTCCCACACCGCCCTTCTGGGGAACCCAACTGCTCAATCCTGAGGACATTCCCCTAGAAGAAGTTTTCCCCTATTTAGATCTTCAAGCCTTGATTGCGGGGCAATGGCAATTCCGTAAACCCAAGGAGCAAACCAAGGAAGAATATGGTCAATTTCTGACGGAAAAAGTCTATCCCATTTTAGAGGAATGGAAAGCTCGAATTATTGCCGAAAAACTACTCCATCCCCAACTGATTTACGGTTATTTCCCCTGTCAATCGGAAGGCAATAGCCTGTTGATTTACCATCCCGGCTTAATGAGCGACGAAGCCATCGACATTCCCAACGTCACCACCCCGATCGCCACCTTTACCTTTCCCCGGCAGAAAAGCAATAAACGGCTGTGCATTGCAGACTTTTTTGCCGCCAAAGAAACCGGAGTGATTGATGTATTTCCCCTACAGGCCGTCACCGTGGGGCAAGTAGCTACGGATTACGCCAATTCCCTCTTTGCGGCGAATCAATATACGGACTATCTCTACTTCCACGGCATGGCTGTGCAAACCGCCGAAGCCCTTGCGGAATGGGTTCATGCCCGCATCCGTCGAGAACTGGGATATACCCACCAAGAGCCGGATAATTTGCGGGATATTTTGCAACAACGCTATCAAGGATCCCGCTATAGTTTTGGCTATCCCGCTTGCCCCAACATTCAAGATCAGCACCTACAATTACAACTACTCCAAACCGATCGCATTGGCTTAAAAATGGACGACAGCGATCAACTGGAACCTGAGCAATCCACCACCGCGATCGTCGCTTACCATCCAGCGGCGAAGTATTTTAGCGTTTAGTGACCTAAGGTAATGGTGGAATTTGTACAAAAAAGAGGGGCATTTCACCTGAAATCAAGAGGTTGATGATAATGGGAAAATGGAAGACGAATTACGTTAATGGTTGGGTTGACTTTTCCATTCACCAACTTTTTCAGGGAATGCAAGAGGAAAAGAAACCTAAATTTCAGACTGATCAGGCGATTTCTTGAAACGCAGTTTCGTTATTCATTTTTTAATCAGGTATTAATGTTATTCTAAACTTCAAACTCTAGAATGAGTGGTGAGAATCTTGAAGCAATCCATTCGAGCTTGTACCGGGAGGGCAAAATGTCTTTTTTCGATCGCATTCCACTGCTGAACCTTTTTCCCCCTAAACTCAGGTTTTTTCTGTTAGGCAGTACGATCGTCCTCATCAGCGGGGTTGGGATCTATTTCACTCGCAACCAACCAAAGGTTCTTCCCACCCAGGTACTCTGTCCGATTAACCCTGCCATTGTGGAAAATCCAGAGTGTACCCTTTTTCTAGGGCAACGGTTTGAGCGCGATCGGTATGAGTTACTTCCCGCCGTTGAGTTAGAGCGTAATCAAATCGGGCTTTACAAAAACTTTGATGAACAACTGGTTAGCTTCACCGCCGTAGGAGCGCACCCTTACCCTCAAGCTTATAGCGTGATCTATCCCAGAGATATTTTGCTCTACAAAACTGAACGGGATGTCACCAATGCTGAAAAATGTCCAGAACATCTGACCCGCTATGGTCTGTGTGATACTCCCGTTGATCAAGTGGTTTTTGATAAGGGCATTCAGGGGAGCATTGATCTGGCCATCTCCTTCCAAATTCAAGCGAATCCTGAAAATCTACAAGCCCTCTATGACATTGGCGGTATTAATCGCTTTGTTGAATTATTCACTCAGGTCGTGCGTAGCAATCGCCAACTCACCACCATTGGTTCCACTGAAGCGGATACCAGCGAAGGGGTCAAAAAGATAGAAAATACCTTTCGAGCTAGCTTGGAAAACTGGCCACTAAACACCTTATTCACGATACAAAGCCTTAATATTCGTAGCGTCGTTGTGGGGCAAGAGGAATACCGACAAAAATTGGCCGCGCAACAGGCTCAGGTGGCCCAACTTAGTCAGGATATTAAACTCTTAGAGCAACAGAAAATTAACCTGGCCGCAGAACAAGAACTCGCTGGAAAACGACAAAGTTTTGATCGCAATCAGAAGACCCAAGATGCTCAAAGTGTATCCACCTCGATCGCTGCCCTTTGTAAAAATGTACCCCCCGATCAATGTGCTGAGTTAATTTGGGTACTTACCTTTGGTGGACAAATTCAACCGTTTCTGGGTGAAACAGGACAATTAACGGGTGTTCCCCCCGCCAGAGCGAATAGGGCTGAATAAATGGGCAAGCTGTTAGTAGTTCATTTGTTCTTGATGTTACATTAATCTAAAATCTAAAAGCGAGCTTCGTACTCTAGTACTACCCGATTTTCATCTTGGAAGTCTGTGGTTGCCCGGAGTTGGAGATTATTGTTAATCTGATAGTTAACATTGAACCGCGTGGGAATGTCCAGGGTGAGTAACCTCAACACCGAAAACGACACGCTATTGGTCAGGTTTACCCCCACCTCGGCCCCTAGGGCTAGGGTGTCGGCCCCTGACTGGGTTGAGGTTTGCTCTGAGTCTGCCTGATCTTTGCGGTCTTGGGACTCAACTACGAGGGGAAAGAGGCGGAAGTCTACCGGGCCTCGTAATACGGAGTTGAGGGCGGCTTGGATGTTGTTCAGGAGGGCGGAACCGGCAAGGTTGGCTAGAGCTAATGTACTATATCCCCCTTGTCCCAAGGTATTGACAAACCCACCCCCCATGAGGGCGTAGAGTTCCCCTTGGGTACGGTTCGGGCGGCTCCGTAGGCTCAGGTTTTGCAAAATTTCACTGGCTGGCCCCTCAACGGTAGCAAAAATCCGCACGGTTTGCAGTTCTCCAAAACTGTCGTTGTTGCTGCCACTATCGCTAATTTCGGAGGCAATGAGGGGCCCCGCACTGGGACGACGGCGGGACAGTTCCGTAACGGAGGCCACCATTTCAATGTCTAGCTCTGGATTGAGTCCCGTTTGTGGCCGGAAAACCGCTGAGTTTTTGGCTCCCCGCAGCAGGAGGAAATTAGTGGTAAAGAGGTTCACTTGTCCACGGGTCAGCTTGATGGTGCCGTCGGGACGCAGATCCTCAAATCCCCCATTGATCAGGAGATCTCCTGTTGCTTTGAAGTTAAACAGGGGATCGGAGGCGATCGTGATGTCGTCCCCTAGGCGCAAATTGAGATTATCCAGGGTAATGGGGGCAAAGCCAATGGCTCGGAGGGCTTGGTTGGCGGTGGAGGGCTCCCCACGCAGGCGGGCGGCTACGGTGGAGGAGGGATCGGGTAAAATGACGTTCCCCTGGTTGGCGGTAATATTGCCAGTGAGGCGGGGGGTTAGGACGGTGCCGAGAATCTGCACGTCTCCGGCGGCTCCCCCTCGGTATTTGCCGGGAATGTTGAGTTGTAGGTCTCGGAAACTGACCGCGAGGGGCGGCACATCTACGGGCAGGGGTTGATCCAGACCGATCGCTCCCTGGGCGGACACTTCCCCATCGCTGTACCGACCGTTGAGCCGCTCCACAATAATGCGATCGGTATCAAAATTGATGCGACCGGAGAGATCGGTAATGGCCTCCTGGGCTGGAATAAACTGGGCTGCGATCGTGGCGTTGCTAAAATCTGCGGATCCAGATGCTTTGGGATTTTTAACGGTGCCTCCTAGGGCAAGGTTTACGGTTCCCTCGCCGCCCTGCCAGGTGAGCTTATCCTGGGTTAAGAGGTTCAGGACTTTAATCCCCTCATCGGCAACGTTGAGGCTCAGGCGTAAGCGGGGAATCACGGAGAAGGTGCAGGGTTCGCCACAGGTTAACACCGGCTCTACGATCGCAGTGCGGCCATCCTCCCCTACCGCAATCACCGTGGCTTTTTGCCCCGCTCCCTCTAGGGCATCTCCTTTTCGGAGTTGGCTAATATTCTTGTCAGCTAAAACGATCGTACTAGT
>DALYGI010000017.1:6029-14868 GCA_031971595.1 Prochlorotrichaceae cyanobacterium CTOTU29312 | reverse complement strand
CATCTCCTTTTCGGAGTTGGCTAATATTCTTGTCAGCTAAAACGATCGTACTAGTCCCAGTCGCAGTTCCAGTCGTGTTTGTAGTAGCTGGTTGGTTAGCAATCGTGACGGGATCCAAGGTTAAAGCGGTAAATGCGGGAAACTCTCCAGACACTTCCACTGCTTCATCGCCGCCCGTGGCTACTAACAGGGTTCCCCCAAAACTGAGGCGACGATCGCTGTAGTTGAAGCCTGTATTTTCGGTTTTTAACTCCGCCCCGTTGAGGCTGCCCTCTAGCAGGTTTAGTTCCCCCACCAGTTGGGGATCGTCCACACTGCCGGAGAGGTTCGCGTCTAAGTTAACCAGTCCCTCCAGATCGACGGGAAAATCCACAAAATCCCGCACCAGGGCCAGGGGCAGTTGGGTCACGTCTAGGGTTCCGAACTGGGGGTTTTGCCCTAAACTTCCCTGGAAGGTTACTTCCGTGGAGTCATTGAGGGTGAGGTGAACGGGTTGAAAGGTTAAACGCTTGTCCTTAAAGTCTCCCACTACGGTTACCTGATTGGCTCGGTAGTCTGTCCCCCACTGCCACTCCTGCCCTTCAAACCGAAAGTCTGCCTTCAAGCCGGTTTTTAAGGTGCCACTCACGGACATCTGCCCCGCAAAATCCCCCACCAGTTCATTGAGCGGGGGGAGCTTTTGGTTGGCTTGCTGACGGCGCACTGCCTGAATCACCTGGTTCTTCACTTCGGAAAATCGGTAGAGTTGCAGCCGCAGGGGAGCATCGGGAAGCCCCACACTGGGCAGGAGTACATCTGCGGCGGTGTTGTACTGGGGTTCCTGGAAGCCTCGCTTCAGGTCAATCAGATCAAACCAACGGAACACCTGAAGGAAATCCCCCACCTGTCCCTGGGTCACGGCGATCGCTAACTGGTAACTGGGATCCGCCGTATTAACGATCGCTCTGCCGTTGAACTGAAACTGACTGCTACCCACCTGGAGGGTGCCATCCTGAACCGCCAGGTTGCCATTGACAAACCGGAAGGCAGTGGTTAAGTTCTGTCCCGCCAGGTGACCGAGGGCGGGCTGACTGACGGAGAGATTGCCGGCCATGGTGAATTCTGGCTTAAGGTTGACGGTGGCGGCACCGGAGGCGGTTCCCAAGAGGGGCTGTTGACCAATTTGAGGGGAGGGTAGTTCTAATCCGAGGGCAACCACGGGGAAGTGATTGAGAGTCACATCAAAGCGATCGTCTCCTTGGCGATCCACTTCTGCCACGCCCCCATTCCACACCACCTTGGCGGTTTGGGGTAAGTAATCCGGATCTAAACGGGTTTCCAAAAAGTCCCGCTGCCCCCGCGCCCGCAGGGCCACCCCTTCGGAGTTGAGGCGAAACGGCCCCGTCAGGGAAGGTTCAAAGGGTTTCTGATTGACTGTGAGGTTCAGCACCTCCACATTGCCCTGCACCCAAGGTGCATTTACGGCTCCCGTCACCCGTCCCTGGAAGTTAACTCCGGCCTCCACATTCACGGGTCTAGGAAACCGGACGGGCAGTTTTTGGAAATCATACTGATTCAATTGTACTAATAAATCCAGATTGGTGATTTTGGGCGATCGTAAATTCTCTAGATTGACCTCAACAGTGCCCCGGCTCGAAAACCCCGGGGCGGTTGCCTTTTGCACCAGTAGCTTTTCCCCATCCCAGCCAAAGCGGGCTTGTAGCGGGTCTTTAATGATCGAAATCCCTTCGGAAAACTGCACCGTACCCTGGGCTCGGATAACTTCAATGGCAAACCGATTTCGCGGCCCCGATAGCTCCACAGCCCCACTGAGGGCACCCCGCAGGGGAATATTGAGGGGACGGAAGTTGACCGCAGTGGACTGCACTTCCAACCCCCAACGATCGTCCGTACTCCTTTGGCTCCCCTGAACCAGTAGACCTCCCCCCGCCGTACTCACCAGTGCTTCTTCTAAAAACCATCCCTCACCACTGAGGCGAGCGCGGGCCCGGGTGGGATATTCTGCTTCGAGGGCTTGGAGCGCCACTAAGGCCTGGGGACTGGCGATCGTTCCGGTGACTTGGGTTTGAGCCCCGATCGTTCCCACGGCAATAGGCAATTTCTGCCCGATTTGGGTCAGTAGGGGATCCCCTGGCACGGCTTCCACGGATAGGGCTAAATTCAGGTCGGAACTGAGTAAACTTTGGGGATTGAGGGTCACCTCTCCCCCCCCGGCCACCCGTCCCCCCACCGTGGGAGTAGCCACTAGCTCAGACAGGCTAAGGTTTACAGCAGGGCGAGGCTCCTGGCCAAAGGCAAAGGGATTGAACTGGGTTTGAAAACGGCCACTCAGCCCCTCTAAAGACAGATCCGGGGTTTTCCCCGACAGACCCACCCCCGGCAGATCCACCGCCACCGGCCCCACGGATCCTACACGACCCTTCACCGCCACTTTTTGGAGAGTACCCCCTAGGGTGAAGTCCGTTTTCCAGGTTCCAGCCACGGGCACGGTTGCAGTCACACCAAAGGATTCCAACACCTCCGCCAGCCCAAAAGGCTTGAGTACCGCCCTCAGATCTAGGGTGGACTGTTGCCAATCCTGCCAGTTGGCCACCACCACCCCACTCAAACGGCCCTGGGCCGATCCCCAGGTTGCCTCCAGTTGACGCAGATCAAAGCGATCGTCTTGAATCTGGATGGTGCCCATCGCCTCTAGGGCCTGGGATTGGCCGGGAATCTGTACCTGGAGGGCTGCCAGATCTAATGTACCACTAACGGCGGTGAGTTCCCGGTTAACGATCGTTCCCTGAATGTTGCCCGTGAGAGTCCCTTGGCTGAGATTGGGAGCAGTTTCCAGGGGCTTAAACTGGGATTGGGCCAAACGGGAGACAGGCACTAAAGGCAACTGAGTAGTACGCAGGGCAAAATCCAGTTGGGACAGATCCACCGCCCCCTCCGCATTGACCTGCACCTGGCCAGGGTTCCCCGCCGCCGCCGCCAGCAGTCCTTGCAGATCGAGGGTAATCTGGCTCAGATCCTCCCAGAGGCGAACCGTGCCCTCGGTTTCCGTCAGGGTGAGGGGGGTTTGCAAAATCCCGGCTCGATCGCGGGGGACGATCGCAACCTTGCCCCCCTGCACCCGAATATTTGAAGGCTCTACCTTCAGCCAACCCGGTTCTTGGCGCTCCAAGACCAGATCTAGCCATTTTCCATCCGCTCCCTGCTCCACATAGGCTTCGGGAGCCACCAGGGTAATATCCAAGACCAGATGACGCTTCCGTAACCCTTGCCAGAGGTTAAAAGAGACCTCCAAAGCTTCCACCTTAGCCCAATCCGGATCCGTCGCCGTTGCAGGTAAATCCGTCGCCCCAAAACGCACCCCCGTCAGACTGTAGCGCTCTAATTCTCCCAAAGCCACCGGACGATCGAGACGATCGCTTAAAATCTCCGCCACCTGAGGGGGTAACTTCTCATTCAGATAGTAGCGCAACCACAGGGCTCCCCCCACCGCCACCATCACCGTCAGCACACCCGCCCCCATTACCCCCCGCAGCCAACCACGGGATCGGGACACCTTCGGCGGAGGACTATCACCGGAAGCACTGCGCCCCGGAATCGGATTCCCCTTACCCGCAGACCCATCCGCCGGAGTCTCCATGTCATTCTCCGAAGTCTCCACAGGATCCGAAGACATCGACGGGTGAGAAGCGTTTTGAGAAGGACGATCCATAACTCACCAGGGAAGACACAACCACACACGATCGAGTTTACCCCATGTTTTTGAGTCTGGCGAAAGAATTGAGGGAATAGGGAATAGGGGTTAGGAGTTAGGAGTTAGGGAATAGGGGGTAGGTGGGTAGGGAATGGGTTAGGGGTTAGGAGTTAGGGAATGGGTTAGGGGTTAGGGGTTAGAAGAGTGGCTAGTGGCTAGCTTAGAAAAAACTTAGGATCGTGAATTGAATAGATAGGCTGGAAAGTTCAGGATTAAACCACAGAGGCACAGACAACAGAAAGGCGTTCTTTTGGGGCGTTCTTTTGGGGCTTTGTGTCTTTGTGGTGAAATTCCAGCCCGCATTCCTTAACCATTCTCCTCAGAAGGGTCGTGAAACCCAGCCCTACGATTCCCCATTCCTACTCCCTATCCCCCATTCCCTACGATTCCCCATTCCCTACTCCCTACTCCCCATTCCCCATTGCCCCATTCCCTATTCCCTTTCACCTGTTCCCTATTCCCTATTCCCTATCCTCCTCCACCCCTTGAGTTCGATCGACGAAGTTCTGGATCCGGGTGCGGTATTCCTGAAGCATCATTTCTACCCAACTGCGCTCGTCACTGTTGGCGTAGAGGTGAACTACGGGATCGCTGGCATCGGGCAAAATCAACACCCAACGATCGCTGCGGTAGTCACAGACTTTGACCCCATCAATGAGTTCTAAATGATGCCCCGTGTGGGATTCCAGGATATGCCGCATTAAGGCTCCTTTGATGTTGGAGGGACAGCGAATGGTGCAACTGCGGTGAAAAATATTGGGGAGTTCGGTGCGAATTTGCCCTAGGGTTCGTTCCTGGAGCGCTAACATTTCCATGATCCGGGCAATACAAAACATGGCATCAAAGCCGGGATGTAGTTGGGGAAAAATAAAGCCGGTTTCGCTACTGCCCCCCAAGACCACGTTGGGATTAGAATGACAGGCTTCCATCAAGGAGGTGGGATTGGCTTTGGTACGAATCACCCGGCCATCGTGACGGCGGGCAATCTGCTCCACTGCGCTGGAGGTATGCACGGGAACCACTACGGTGGAGCGGGATTTAGTGGTTAAAACCATTTGCACCATCAGGGCGGTTAGTTGCTCCCCCCGGATGGGAATGCCCGATTCATCCACGAGCATCAGTTGTTCCCCATTGGCGGAAACCTGTACCCCAAAGTTAGCCCGCAGGGCTTCTACCACATGACCCAGTTGGTTGAGTAAGGCTTCCCGTTCTAAGGTGGAGGGAATCAATTGGCGCAAACTGGCATTGAGTACCACCGCATCACAGCCAAAGTTGCCTAGGAGTAAGGGCAAAATCGCCCCTGCCACCGCATAGGCGTAGTCAATCACCACTTTGGTGCCGCTGCGCTGGAACACACTAATGTTTAAGTTGCGCTCAAAGGTGGTGTTGTAGATATTCAGCACCTGGGTGGGGTAGTGAATATCCCCAATTTCGTGCATGGGTACCCGCCGAATATCCTCTTTGAAGTAGGCTGCTTCAATTTTCTTTTCCTTGGATTTGGAAATGTTAATGCCTTGGGAGTCAAAGAACTCAATTAAAATATAGTCCGATCGCTCTGGGTGAATCCGCACATGGATGCCCCCTTCGACGCTCATGGTGGGCACTACGGCCCGGGCTACGGGAATGGCGGTGGCTTCTAGGTTTTGCACATGAACCCCCACGGACATTAACCCGGACACTAGCGATCGGGATACCATGCGGGAAATACTGCGCTGATCCCTAGAGGCGGCTACCTGGGCTCCGGGTTTGAGGGTAGAACCGTAGGCGGCCCCTAGTTTGACCGCAAATTCCGGGGTAATGTCAATATTGGCTAGCCCCGCCACCCCCCGCTGACCAAAGAGGTTACGATGGGCGGTTTGTCCCCAAATTAAATTAATGTTGAGGGTTGCGCCGGATTCAATGTTTTTACAGGGCCAGACTCGCACATTGGGGCTAATCTGCGCCTCTTCCCCCACGGTGGAAAGGGAACCCACCACGGCTCCTTCCATAATGTGACTGCGACGATCGATGCGGGCTCCCCTGGCAATAATACAGCCTTCTAAATCCGCTTCTTCCCCCACAATTACGCCGTTCCAGATAATCGGACGATTGAGTTCCGCATCTGCGCCAATGGTGACGTTATCCCCAATCACCGTACCCTTGGAGATTTTGACCCGGGGCCCAATGCGGCAGTTGTCCCCAATGAGGACAGAGCCTTGAATTTCAGCAGTGTCGTCAATGAAGGTATTGCGGCCAATCCATACCCCTGGCCGGGCTTCCCGGTAACTCACCTGGAGGTTAATTTTGCCCTGAAGGCTGTCGTAATGGGCTTGGCGGTAGGCTTCCATGTGGCCCACGTCGCACCAGTAGCCTTCTGCGATGTAGCCATAGAGGGACTCCCCCCGATCGAGCAGCAGGGGAAATAAATCCTTGGAGAAATCACTTTCCTGATTGCAGGGCAAATAGTCCAAGACTTCCGGCTCTAAAATGTAAATGCCGGTGTTGATGGTGTCGGATAAAATTTCGCTGGTGCTAGGCTTTTCTAAAAAATTGCGAATGCGTAGGGTTTCATCGGTAATCACCACCCCAAATTCAATGGGATTCGGCACACGGGTGAGGATTAAGGTGGCCTTGGCTTGCTTTTGACGGTGAAAATCGATCGCGGCACTGAGGTTAAAGTCCGTGAGGCTATCCCCGCTGATCACCAGAAAGGTATCATCCAGGAGTTCCGCCGTATTTTTTACACAGCCGGAAGTCCCTAGGGGCTGATCCTCTTCCACAGCGTAGGTCATTTCCATGCCAAAATCGCCGCCATCCTGAAAGTATTCTCGCAATACGTCCGGTAGGAAGTGGAGGGTAACAATGACTTCTCGAATGTGATGCTTACGGAGCAGATTTAGGATATGTTCAGCGATGGGGCGATTGAGAATAGGCACCATTGGCTTTGGAATATCGTAGGTCAAGGGTCTAAGCCGAGTCCCTGATCCACCTGCCATTAAGACAGCCCGCATAGTGGCTCCTCCATATCTCACCGGAATGTTATTCCCCGTTATCTTAGGTGATTTCTAACCCAGAGGGTACCACTGCACGGGCTTGAGGGATGTTAACCCATGCGGTGATTCAATCATGCGGTGATTCAATGCTAGTGAATGCTATTTAAGCGGGGTAGGTTCGCCACACCCCCACCAGACAGCCCTGCACCCGCACATCATCCGCTGAGACTCGAATGGGGGGGTATTTAGGGTTAGCGGCTTCCAGGGTCACCTGATCGGATTTGCGGTAAAACCGCTTGAGGGTTGCCCCCCAGCCTTCCACCCAGGCCGCAACGATCGTTCCATTACGGACGGAATCCGGATCTTCTACCCGGCGCATAATGACGTAATCCCCAGGGGCAATCATTTCTTCGATCATGCTATCCCCGTTAACCAGCAGGGCATAACAATCCGGTTGTAATAACATCCCACTAATATCTAATTTATCCCGATCGTTGGTAATAGGTTCAATCAACTCCCCCGCTGCAATCTCCCCATGGATGGGTAAGCCTTTGAGGATGGGATCATGGAGCAGCTTGAGGGTTCGGGCTTTGCCTTCGTCCCAGTCAATATAGCCCTTACTTTGCAGGTGTTTGAGCCGACTCTGAACCGGTGCCGGAGAACGCAGATGCATGGCCTGCATCATCTGACGAATGGAAGGAGGGTGCTGGTTTTCGTGAATATAGTCCACAAGCCAGTCATAAAGCTCTTTCTGGACACGGGTAAGGGACTGCATAGGACAATTAAGGGACTAATAAGGGACGAATAAGGGACGAATTAAGAGACCGTTAGAGGACGGTTAAGCAAAAGTTAAAAAACAGTCAAGGAAAGACCGGAGCAGAACGTCAGTACTTGACACAAATGTACCAATTTCTCCGATCGTCGTCAAGGAATCAGGAACTTCATAGGTTTCTTGTGCATCTAATATTAGATTAAGAATCATTCCAAAGCGCTCAGAGGACAGTATGCCTATCTCTTCACGCACTATCTCTTCACTTTCCCGAAAATTATCTATTCTTCTCCCCCTCAGTTTATTGTTCTTGGGATCGGTGGATCTGGCCCTTGCTGGAGGACGGTTTCCCCGACGAGTTTCTACCCCTAATGGTCTAGGCAAACCTCGCGCAGGCACCACCATCGGGGGAGGGGTTCGCAGTCCAGGGGATCCCACTAAGCAGTTTTGTTCCCAAAGTTTGCAGGACAGCCCTAACATAACGGCCCTGATTCCTGCCTCTGATAGTGTGCTACATACCTTAAACCCCGATCCCTTAGTTTTAATTTATATTCCGCCCTTGCCTGAGGAGTCATCGGGCATTGCCAGCCTCACGATCGCCAATGCGGAGGGAGACCTTCTCAGTCAGACGACTTTGGATATGCCTCGGGATGGCGGACTCATTGCCTTTGCCTTGCCAACTGAGGTTTTACCCTTGGTGGATCAAACGTTTTACCAATGGGATTTACAGGTAGCCTGTCAAGCTCAGGTTACGCTGGATGACCCCAATGTGTCGGGTTGGATTGCCTATCAGGATGCACCGGTAGAGGAGCCTTCAGCAGAGCAGCCCTCAGCAGAAATTCCGCTCGATCTGGAGACCGAAAATGCATTAAATCGCATTGATGAACTATCTGAAGCAGGGTACTGGTTAGATGCGGTTTTAGAAACAGCAAATTTGTTAAATACGGTGGATCCTGAAATCCGGGATGCGGAAGTCTTTCCTCGCTTAGAAACCCTCTTGAAAGAGGAAGAGTTAGACTCATTTGCTGCTTACTTTTTAGACTAATCCTAACGCGATGCGTAACTATCCTCAGATCCGTCCTCAGACCCGTATAAAAGTCCAGAGCCCCAAATTTCACCTCTTTTTAGTGGTGATCACAGGAGTCTCTTGGCTGTGGGGGTGCGCGGCCACCTCCGCAATTTCATCCCAGTCCGATGTGGTTTCTCCCCCTCCTATGTCTACCCCTTCATCTGCTTTAGCCCAGGGCAATGGCGATCGTTTTTTGGGTCAATATTTGGGTCAATATTTACCCGTCCTGGCTCAGGTGCAACTGGGGGAGACCTGGATTAGCCTAGAGGTGACTCAGA
>DALYGI010000017.1:0-5929 GCA_031971595.1 Prochlorotrichaceae cyanobacterium CTOTU29312 | reverse complement strand
GTCCTGGCTCAGGTGCAACTGGGGGAGACCTGGATTAGCCTAGAGGTGACTCAGACCCCCCAGGAACAGGCCCTTGGCCTGATGTTTCGCCCTTCCCTAGAGGACGATCGGGGGATGTTGTTTGAATTTGACCCAGCCCGGCCCGTCAGTTTTTGGATGAAAAATGTAGTGATTTCTTTGGATATGCTCTTTGTGCGGGAGGGCAAACTCGTAACGATCGCCCCAGAGGTTCCCCCCTGTACCACCATTCCTTGTCCAACCTATGGGCCAGCGGAAGCAGTGGATCAGGTGATTGAACTCCGGGGAGGCCGGGCAGCGGAACTAGGCCTAAAACCCGGTGATCCAGTGGTGGTGCAATGGCTAGAGGCAGAGAGAAAGGAGGAATAACCTAAGCGGGGGCGTTATGTTCCTCAATGTAAGGATTGGCGTTGGCGGAGGCGTTGAGGAAACCAGAGCGAATTTCGCAGGGACGATAAACCCGATAGTTAATGTTGGGAAAGATATTATCGATCGTTTCCACTTTTTCTAACCAGCCCGCGTCTAAACTCTCGGCCATCAAATCATCATAAATTTTATTGAACCGCAGCAGATGGGATTTGGTGCGCCGCTCCGCATAGGGAACCATTGTCCCCGTCCGCATAATAAAGGCCCAGTCGGAGGATTGAGCCAACAGCAATTCTCGCGCTGCCTGATTCAAAGCCCGCTCTTCTAAAAGACTGTGGGGCTCCCGCTCACTCAGGGCAATCATCCGCTCCATGGCTTTGTGCAAATGGGGATAAATCCAAGCGTTGGTTTCATTAATCCAATATTCATGGAACCCCCGATACCCCCAACTGGATTGGGAAGGGCGACAAACCTGGTGAACGGGATTTTGTTGTAAATAATCGGACAGATGGGTGAGGGTAAAGGTCTGCTGATCAAACCAGGCTTTGCGGAAGAAAAAGTCTAAAAACCAGGGCCCCTCATACCACCAATGCCCAAATAACTCCGCATCGTAGGGGGCAACCACTAAAGGCGGACGACCCATAATCGAGTACAGATGCTCTACCTGGCGCTCACGGTTAAAGATAAAATTGCCCGCGTGTTCCGCTGCCTTTTCCCTAGCCCAGTAGGGATCGTAAAGTTCTTTTTCCCCTAGGCTCAGCCCCCGCCCCGTAATTTTGTGGTACTTAATGCCCGTATTTTTGCGCTGACCGTTGGGCATGATATAGGGCTTAATGTACTCATAATCCGCTTCCCAGCCCAAATCCTTGTAAAATTCGCGGTACTCCGGCGCACCGGGATAGCCCACCTCCGCACTCCACACCTGCTGAGAAGATTCGTGATCCCGGCCAAAAGCCGCCACGCCTGTTTCCGTAAAAATAGGGCGATAGGTGCCATAGCGCGGCCGGGGGCGGGCATAGAGAATGCCGTGACCATCGGTAATAAAGTACCGTAATCCCGCTTTGGCAATGAGGTATTCAATGCCTTCGTAATAAGCGCATTCCGGCAGCCAAATTCCCTTGGGCGGACAGCCGAAATTTTGCTCGTAATGGTCACAGGCCAGTTGAATTTGGGCCCAGACAGATTCCGGGTACATTTGCATCACCGGAAAGTAGCCGTGGGTGGCTCCACAGGTAATAATTTCTAGGTTATTACTGTACAAAAAGCGACTAAAGGCGCTGACTAAATCCCGATTCCAGGCTTCCCAAATGTGGCGAACGGTGGTGAATTCCTGATAGTAATGTTCGGCAAGATAGACCAGATGAGGATTATTTTTATTTTGGGTTCGCTCCCGATCGGCCAGTTCAATGAGTTTGCTGAGGTGACGATCGTAGCGATCCTGAAGCAAGTTGTCCCGCAACATGGAAATGAGGGGGGGAGTCAGGCTCAGGGTTAGCTTAAACTCCACCCCATCTTTGAGTAGCCCATCTAATACATTGAGCAGCGGAATATAGGTTTCCGTGATCGCCTCGAAGAGCCATTCCTCCTCCAGAACGTAATCACTTTCGGGGTGACGGACAAAAGGAAGATGGGCGTGAAGAACGATCGCAACTTGGCCGAGGCTCATTATATTGATGAAGTATGAATGGGTAGGATGAGAAGGGTGACCCGTTATACAGTCAAGATACCAAATAAACTTTGGGAAACGGGGTTTTAGGGGAAAACTTCACGTCCCAAAATCACAGGTTCCCAAAATTACGGATCTGACCCGCTAATCCGTCACGGCACCCACGCTGCTAGAGGACACCAGTTTAGCGTATTTTGACAACACCCCTGTGGTATAGCGAGGTTGGGGCGGTTGCCATTGGCTCCGGCGTGCATCCAGTTCGGTGTCGGAAACCTGGAGGTGAAGTAGGCGCTGATGAGCATCGATCGTAATTTGATCCCCTTCCTGCACCAGGGCGATCGTCCCGCCAACGGCAGCTTCTGGCGCAACGTGACCCACCACCATGCCATAGGTACCACCGGAGAATCGACCATCGGTAATCAGCCCTACGGAGTCCCCTAAACCGGCACCAATAATCGCAGAAGTGGGGGCTAACATTTCCCGCATTCCCGGCCCGCCTTTGGGCCCTTCATAGCGGATCACCAGAATATCCCCTGGCTGAATTTGCTTGTCTAAAATAGCCGCCAGACAGGTTTCCTCCGACTCAAACACCCGCGCCGGGCCCGTAATTTGGGGATTTTTGACCCCGGTAATTTTAGCCACAGCCCCTTCCGTGGCCAGGTTCCCCTTCAAAATGGCCAAGTGCCCTTGGGCGTAGAGGGGTTGGCCCCAGGGCCGAATCACCTCCTGATCCGGGGAGGGGTGATCGGGAATATCCGCCAGTTGCTCCGCCACGGTTTTACCCGTAATGGTCAGGGCATCCCCGTGGATGAGACCGTGATTCAACAGCATTTTCATCACCAAGGGCACCCCTCCCGCCGCGTGGAACTGGGTGGTGAGGAAGCGGCCACTGGGCTTGAGGTCACATAGCACCGGCACCCGTCCCCGAATGGTTTCAAAATCATCGATCGTCAGGGGCACTCCAACAGCATGGGCAATGGCCAGCAGGTGCAGCACCGAATTGGTGGAGCCTCCCACCGCCATCACCACACTAATGGCATTCTCAAAGGCTTTGCGGGTGAGAATATCTCGCGGCAAAATCCGGTTCCGAATAGCATTCACCAACACCTGGGCTGATTCCGCCGTACTATCGGACTTTTCCCCGTCCTCCGCCGCCATCGTAGACGATCGCATCAGGCTCATCCCCAGAGTTTCAAACACGGAGGACATGGTATTAGCCGTATACATCCCCCCACAGGAACCCGCACCGGGGCAAGCATTCCGCTCTACCCCCAGTAATTCTTCCTCGCTGATTTTACCGGCGCTAAACTGCCCCACCGCTTCAAAGGCACTGACAATATTAAGATCTTGGCCGTTGTAATGCCCCGGCTTAATGGTTCCCCCATAGACAAAAATCGCCGGAATATTCATCCGAGCCATGGCAATCATCGCCCCGGGCATATTCTTATCACAGCCACCGATGGCCAACAGCCCATCCATACTCTGGCCCTGACACACCGTTTCAATGGAATCCGCAATCACCTCCCGCGACACCAGGGAATACTTCATCCCCTCCGTGCCCATCGCAATGCCATCGCTAATGGTAATCGTGCCAAACAATTGGGGCATCGCCCCCGCCGCCTTCAGACTCACCTCCGCCCGCAGCGCTAGCTCATTAATCCCCATATTGCAGGGTGTAATTGTACTATAGCCATTCGCAATACCCACGATCGGCTTTTGGAAATCATCATCCCCAAAACCAACAGCCCGGAGCATAGCCCGATTAGGCGATCGTTGGGTTCCTCGGGTCACCACCTGACTGCGGGCATTCTCTGGGGTTCCGCTAGGGGATTGGGAAGGGATAGTTTCAGACACAGCATTCTCCTCTTTAGCAACCGCTGCTTAACGTTCTGATGGCAATGGTACTTCACCTGGTCTAAGTCAGTTCTAAATTTAAGACATGGCTAAGGATTGGGAGGAGTTTTGAGTTTGAGGGTTGAGTTTTGAGTTAGGGGTAAAGTAGGGGGCAGGTTTCCTGCCCCAAGGTAAGTGTTGAGTTAGGGGGACAGGGAACAGGAGTTTTGAGGGTTGAATTTTGAATTAAGGGTAAAGCAGGTTTCCTGCCCCAAGGTAAGTGTTGAGTTAGGGGGACAGGGAACAGGAGTTTTGAGGGTTGAATTTTGAATTAAGGGTAAAGCAGGTTTCCTGCCCCAAGATAAGTGTTGAGTGTCTGGTTCGGTTCCCCTCTTGGGAGGGGTTAGGGGTGGTCACTCAGGGACTTCCTTTAAGCCCAAGAAACAAACCATCAAAACTCAACACTCAACACTCAAAACTATTCCCTAACTACCCAACACCTTCGCCGCTGCCGCTACCCCAGCCCCTGGCGTAGCACTATGGCCGAGTTGCAATAAAGCAGACTCGATCGCTGCGATGACGGTCAACACATCCCGATCGCTGACGAAACCGAGGTGACCCATCCGCAGAATTTTGCCTTTGAGGTGATCTTGCCCACCGGCAACGGCAATATCAAATTGCTTTTTGAGGATGCTGCGGATTTTTTCCACATCGATTCCCTCAGGAGCGCCTGCGGCCGTCACCGCTGGGCTGGCATGACTATCCGGGGCAAAGAGGGGCATTCCCATCGCTTTCATACCGGCCCGGGTCGCATTTTTAAGACGATCGTGGCGGCTGAAAATCCCCTCTAGGCCTTCCTTCCGCATCATTTCCAGAGCAGTTTGTAAACCAATCACCAAATTGACCGGAGGGGTGAAGGGAGTAAGCTTCTTCGCTAGGTTTTTGCGATAGGCCCCTAAATCCAGATAAAACTTAGGAAGGGTCGCCGTTTCGTAAGCCTTCCAAGCCTTCTCACTCACCGCCACAAACCCTAAACCGGGGGGCAGCATATAGCCTTTTTGGGAACCGGAACCTAGCACATCAATGCCCCATTCATCCATGGGAATGCTAATGGCCCCCATACTGGTGACCACATCCACAATAATCAACGCTTCACCGTGGGCTTTCACATCACGGGCGATCGTCTCCAAATCATTGAGCACCCCCGTAGAGGTTTCGCTGTGGGTCAAAATCACCGCTTTAATTTGCTTTTCCGTATCCGCCTCTAGCTTTTGCCGAATCACTTCCGGATCGATGGGCTGTCCCCAATCCGCATGAACCTCATCTACGCTCAGCCCATAGGCCTTAGCGACTTTGATCCAACGATCGCCAAACTTGCCATTTTCGCAAGCAATAACCCGATCGCCAGGGCTGAAAAAGTTAATAATTCCCGCTTCCATTGCCCCCGTACCGCTGGCGGCAATCATATATACGTCATTTTGGGTTTGGTGGAGCCATTGCAGATCGGCGGTGACTGCCATCAAAATTTCACTAAAATCTCCAGTCCGGTGGCCAATGGGGTGTTTGGCCATGGATTGGAGGACGGGTTCGGGCACAGGGGTGGGGCCTGGAATCATGAGCATGAGTTTACTGTCCATTTTTGTAGCTCCTTTGTGGCTCCTTCAGGTCAACAGCATGACTCCATACTCTAGCCTATGTTGCTCTTTGGCGGATTTACACGGAAAGTTTTAACGGGTTGGTCATGACAGTTGACAAGTTCCGGGAGAAGTTTGCTATACTAAGCGAGTCTACTGATGGGGTGTCGCCAAGCGGTAAGGCAGCGGGTTTTGGTCCCGCCATTCCTAGGTTCGAATCCTAGCACCCCAGTTTTTTAAGTGGTTTATCCTAGAATTTCACCACAAAGGCACAAAAGCCCCAAAGGATTGCCGTTATATTCCCTTTGTGTTCTCTGCGTGCTCTCTGTGTCTCTGTGGTTTAACCCTCAACTTTCCGGTTAGGAATGCAAACTTTATAACCTGGAATTTCACCACAAAGATACAAAAGCCT